>NZ_JACVVH010000053.1:0-33441 GCF_016647865.1 Pseudomonas sp. S60
CCCCGCACCTGCAACCGCCACCCCACCCAACCCAGCGTCACCGCCCGCAACGCCATGAAGCCAAGAAAGGCCAGCCACAACCCGTGGTTGCCAAACCCGCTCATCACCACGCCGAAGGGCAGTGCCACCAACACCGACAGCAACATTGCATTGCGCATCTCCCGTGCCCGGGTCGCGCCGATGAACAGCCCGTCCAGCAGGTAGCTCCACACCGCAATCAACGGCAGCACCGCCAGGTAGGGCAGGTACGGGTACGCCGCCATGCGCACGCTTTCGATGTTGGTCTGCAGGTCGATGAACAGGTGCCCACCCAGCAGGAACAAACCGGCAAAACCCAGGCTGACGAACAGTGACCAGCCACCGGCTATCACCAGGGAACGCCGCAAGGTGTCCCGGTCCCGTGCACCAATGGCATGGCCGCACAAGGCTTCGACTGCATGGGCCAGCCCGTCCAGGGCGTAGGCCGTGAGCAGCAGGCCGTTGAGCAGCAGCGCATTGGCCGCCACGGTCGCTTCACCCAGGCGAGCGCCTTGCACCGTGATCAGCAGAAACACCACTTGCAGCGCCAGGCTGCGCAAAAAGATGTCGCGGTTCACTGCCAGCAAAGGCCGCCAGGCCTGCCAGCGGGTGAGTGCCCGCCACGCCACTTGCCCTGGGTGGGCTCGCAAGGCTGGGCGGGTGAGTGCCAGGCCGAGCAGGGCAGCGCTCCACTCGGCAATCACCGACGCCCGCGCCGAACCCAGCACCCCCCAGTCCAGGCCCAGCACGAACCATAGGTTAAGCGCGATATTCAGCAGGTTGGTGGTCAGCAGGATCGCCAGGGGCGCCCGTGCATTCTGTGTGCCCAGGAACCAGCCAACCAGCGCGTAGCTGGCCAGCGCTGCCGGCAAACCCAGCAGCCGGGTGTGAAAGAATGCCTCGGTGGATTGCTGCAGCGCGGCGCTGGGCTGCATCGCATGCAGGGCCAGCTGGCTGAAGGGCAGGGCCACCAGGGCAATCAGCACGGCCAGGGCGAGGGCCAGCAGCAGCCCCTGCACCAGCACCTGGCGCAAGGCCGCGCCGTCGCCCCGCCCGGCTGCCTGGGCAGCGAAACCGGTAGACCCCATGCGTAGAAACCCCAGCAGGCCCACCATGAAGGTGAAAAGCGTGCCGCCCACGGCCACGGCCCCCAGCTGATGGGCGTGGGGCAGGTGGCCGATCACCGTGCTGTCCACCAGGGTAACCAGCGGCACGGAAATGTTGGACAGGATCATCGGCGCGGCCAGCGCCCACACCTTCAGGTGGGTGGGGCGGTGCCGCCAGTCGGTAAGCATCGAGGTCATCGGGGGCCTGGAAAGTCGGGGTTGCAGTACAGCCGTATGGCAATGCAGCAAAAGAGTGTACCGGCCCGGCAACCCATTCGCGCGAACAGGGTCTCACTTACCGCGTCGCGCTGGGTGCCATGCCTGCGTGTGCGCTATAGTTGCAGCCCTCACCTACACACTGCCCAAGAGTTTGTACTCCATGTTCAACAAAGGATTGTTGCTGGCCTGTGCGCTGGCCCTGCTTAGCGCCTGTGACTCTTCCACGCCGGACAAGCCGGCACCTGCCCAGAAGCCGACGGCCGCCGCAAGCCAACCCGTCAAGCGCGAAGATCCGGCATTGCTCGCCGAGCGTTACAAGGGCCGCGAGCTGACCGTGCTGGACGCCTCGGAGGTGCAACTCGATGGCGCAGCCACGCTGTCGCTGAGCTTCTCGGCGCCGCTGGACGCCAAACAGGACTTTGCCAGCAAGGTGCATCTGGTCGATACCGTGAAGGGCAAGGTCGATGGCGCCTGGGAGCTGTCCGAAAACCAGATGGAGCTGCGTCTGCGCCACCTGGAGCCCAAGCGCAAACTGGTGCTGACCGTGGACAAGGGCTTGCTGGCAGTCAACGGTGAGCAGTTGCAGGACGAGTCCATCACCCGCCTCGAAACCCGTGACATGCAGCCGACCATCGGCTTTGCCAGCCGGGGTTCGCTGCTGCCGACACGCCTTGCCGAAGGCCTGCCGGTCATTGCCTTGAACGTGGACAAGGTGGATGTGGAGTTCTTCCGGGTCAAACCGGACATGCTCTCGTCGTTCCTCGCCAACTGGGGGCGTAGCAGCAGCCTGGAGTACTACCAGTCCAAAGACACCCTGAGCATGGCCGAACTGGTGTACAGCGGCCGCTTCGACCTCAACCCTGCGCGCAATACCCGCGAAACCGTGCTGCTGCCGATTGCTGGCATCAAGCCCTTGCAAGCGCCTGGCGTGTACCTGGCGGTGATGCGCGCATCGGGTACCTATGACTACTCGCAGCCGGCCACGATGTTTACCTTGAGCGACATCGGCGTGTCTGCCCATCGTTACCGTGACCGTATCGACGTCTTCGCCCAGGCCCTGGAGGGTGGCAAGGCACTGAACGGCGTCAACCTCGAAATCCATGACGAAAAAGGCAAGCTGCTGGCGCAGGCCAGCACGGACGGCAAGGGCCATGCCCAACTGCCGATCACGACCAAGGCCGATACCCTGATCGCAACCCAGGGTGTGCACACCACGCTCCTGCGCCTCAATACTGCAGCCCTGGACCTGGCCGAGTTTGACATCACCGGCCCCCAGGCCAACCCGCTGCAGTTCTTCATCTTCGGCCCGCGCGACCTGTACCGGCCTGGTGAGACGGTGCTGCTCAACGGCTTGCTGCGCGACCAGGACGGCAAGCCGGTGAAAGCCCAGCCAGTGAATGTGGAAGTGCGGCGCCCGGATGAGCAGGTCAGCCGCAAGTTTGTCTGGGAGGCCGACAACAATGGCCTGTACCAATACCAGTTGCAGTTGGCGACCGAGGCCCCAACCGGCCGCTGGCAGCTGCTGCTCGACCTGGGTGGCGGGCGCAAGCAGGTGTATGAATTCCTGGTCGAGGATTTCCTGCCCGAGCGGCTGGCGCTGGAGCTCAAAGGCAGTAGCAAGCCCCTTGCACCCGATGAAGATGCGCGCATCCAGGTGACCGGCCGCTACCTGTACGGCGCACCGGCGGCAGGCAACCGCCTAAGCGGTCAGGCCTATGTTCGCCCGCTGCGTGAGGCGGTGCCTGCGCTGCCCGGCTACCAGTTTGGCTCGGTCACCGAGGCTGAGCTGACCCAGGACCTGGAACTGGACGAAGTCACCCTCGACCAGGCGGGCAAGGCCGTACTCGACATCCCCAGCCGCTGGGGCGAAGCGCGTTCGCCGCTGCAACTGACCGTGCAGGCCAGCTTGCAGGAGTCCGGTGGCAGGCCGATCACCCGGCGCCTGGAGCAACCTGTGTGGCCCGCCGAGCGCCTGCCCGGGCTGCGTGGGCTGTTTGACGGTGAAGAAACCAACAGCGATGGCCCCGTCGAGTTCGAATTCCTGGTAGCCGACCGCGAGGGCAACAAGCTTGCGGCCAACGACCTGAAAGTGCGGTTGATTCGCGAGCGACGCGATTATTACTGGAACTACTCCCAGAGTGACGGCTGGAGCTACGCCTACAACGAAAAACCCCTTACCCAGAGCGAGGAAACCCTCAGCGTCAAGGCGGGCTCAACCGCCAAGATGAACTTCCAGGTGGAGTGGGGCCCGTACCGCGTGGAGGTGGAAGACCCACAGACCGGTGTGGTGTCGAGCGAACGCTTCTGGGCCGGTTACCGCGCCCAGGATAACGCCGAAGGTGGCGCCGTTAGGCCAGACCAGGTCAAGCTGGCGCTGGACAAGCCCTCCTATGCCGACGGCGCGACCGCCAAGGTCACTGTCACCCCGCCTGCCGCGGGCAGTGGCTACCTGATGATCGAGTCCAGCGATGGCCCGTTGTGGTGGCAAGAGATCGATGTGCCTGCCGAGGGCAAAACCTTCGAGGTGCCGCTGGACAAGGCCTGGGCGCGCCACGACCTGTACCTGAGCACCCTGGTGATTCGCCCGGGTGAGCGCAAGGCCAATGCCACGCCCAAGCGTGCAGTGGGTGTGTTGCACCTGCCGCTGGACCGCGCCGAGCGCAAGCTGGCGGTGAGCTTGCAGGCACCGGAGAAAATGCGCCCCAAACAGCCGCTTACCGTGAAGATCAAGGCCGCCAGAAGCAATGGCAGCGTGCCCAAGCAGGTGCATGTGCTGCTGTCGGCGGTGGATGTGGGCATCCTCAACATTACCGACTTCAAAACCCCAGACCCCTTCGCCAGCCTGTTCGGGCGCAAGGCCTATGGCGCCGACCAGCTGGACATCTACGGCCAACTGATCGAAGCCGGGCAAGGTCGCCTGGCCAGCCTGGCATTTGGTGGCGATGCGGCCATGGCCAAAGGCGGCAAACGCCCCAATACCACGGTGACCATCGTCGCCCAGCAAAGCCTGCCGGTGACCTTGGACGAAAACGGCGAAGGCCAGGCCAGTGTCGATATCCCCGACTTCAATGGTGAACTGCGCGTGATGGCCCAGGCCTGGGCCGAGGAAGACTTCGGCATGGCTGAAGCCAAGACCGTGGTCGCTGCGCCACTCATTGCCGAACTGTCCGCCCCGCGCTTCCTGGCGGGCGGCGACCGCACCCGCCTGGCGCTGGACCTGGCCAACCAGTCGGGCCGTGCCCAACAGTTGAACGTTGAGATCACCACCGAGGGGCAAGTCAGCCTCACGGCCAGTGCCGTGCAGGCTGTATCGCTGGCTGAAGGCCAGCGCTCCACGCTGATGATTCCTGTGCAAGCTCAAGGCGGGTTCGGGCAGGGCAAGGTCCATGTGCGTGTCACGGGCCTGCAATTGCCGGATGAGCCAGCGGCTGCGTTCGAACGTGAATGGACGCTGGGCGTGCGCCCTGCCTATCCGGCCATGCTCAAGCATTACCGCGTGGCGCTGTCAGACCAGCCCTGGACCTTGCCCGAAGCAGACCTGGCGGCCTATGAACCGTCGGGTGTCGAAGCGATACTGGCGCTGTCGAGCCGGCCACCGCTGAACCTGGGCGAGCAGATTCGCGCGTTGGAGGCCTACCCCTATGGTTGCCTGGAGCAGACCACCAGCGGCCTCTACCCGTCGCTGTACGCCGATGCCGACAGCCTCAAGCGCCTGGGCATCAAGGGCGAACCGGCAGACGTGCGCAAGCGCAAGATCGAAATGGGCATCGAACACCTGCTTGGCATGCAGCGTTACAACGGCAGCTTCGGCCTGTGGAGTTCGGACAGCGAAGAAGAGTACTGGCTGACCGCCTATGTAAGCGACTTCCTGCTGCGGGCCCGTGACCAGGGTTACGGAGTGCCGGCCGAAGCCTTGAAGAAGGCCAACGAACGCCTGCTGCGCTACTTGCAGGAGCGCAACTTGATCGAAGTGGACTACAGCGACAACGCCGATCACACCCGCTTTGCGGTCCAGGCCTATGCTGCCCTGGTATTGGCGCGCAGCCAGCAGGCACCGCTGGGCGCGCTGCGTGGCCTGTTTGAACGCCGGGCCGATGCCCGCTCTGGTCTGCCGCTGGTGCAACTGGCCGTGGCCTTGGACAAAATGGGTGACAAGCCCCGTGCACAGCAGGCGCTGCAGGCTGGCCTTGCAGTCAGCCGTGGTAAAGGCTGGATGGGCGATTACGGCAGCGCCCTGCGGGATCAGGCGCTGATTCTGGCGCTGCTGCAGGAGAACAACCTTGCCAGCGGCCAGGTCGATCAACGCCTGTTTGCCCTGTCGGATGAGCTGGCTGCCAACCGCTGGCTCTCTACCCAAGAGCGCAATGCGCTGTTCCTGGCAGGCCGTGGCTTGCTCGGTAAGCCAGAAAAATCATGGAAAGCGCGGCTGGACAGCGCGGGTGAAATCCGCGAATTCGACAACGCCGATGCGGGCATGAAGCTGGAGGGCCCGCTACTGGCCTCCCCGCTGACCGTGCAGAACCAGGGCGGCGAGACGATTTATCAGCAACTGACGATTTCGGGTTACCCCCGTCAGGCCCCAGCGGCCAGCAGCAATGGTATGCAGATCCGTCGTGAGTACCTGGGCATGAATGGCCAGCCGCTGGACCTGGGCAACCTGCGCAGCGGTGACTTGGTACTGGTACACCTGGCGCTGAAGGCCCAAGACCGTGTGCCTGATGCGCTGGTAGTCGACCTGCTGCCAGCCGGTCTGGAGCTGGAGAACCAGAACCTGGCGCAAAGCGCTGCCAGCCTGGACAACGCCAGCAGCGCGGTAAAAGAGTGGCGTGGCTCGATGCAGAACGCCAATGTGGTGCACCAGGAATACCGCGACGACCGTTACGTCGCGGCCGTGAAGCTCGACGGCTACGGCACCACCCACCTGCTGTACCTGGCGCGTGCAGTCACCCCGGGCACCTATCGGGTGCCGCCGCCGCAGGTAGAGTCGATGTACCGCCCGAACCTGCAGGCTGTGGGTGACGGGCAAGGGGAAATGACAGTCAAGCCGCGTTAGGGAGCGGTAGCGCCAGGCAGTGGGGGGGATGTGCCCGCCTGCCTGGCGCCCACCCCCGGCAGCCCGGCGCTTAGTGTATGACCCAGCTCATCACCCACAACCCCAGTACCAGCCAGATGATCCCGAGGATGATCGAGGCTCGCATGAACGCGCGGATTGCCGAGTACAGCAGCATCAGGCCGACGATCAGCGCCAGGATGCTGACCAGCGAGGTGTCCATGCCCAGGGTGCGTGCCAGGCCGTCGACGAAGTTGCCACCGGCATTGGCCAGCAGGTTGAACAGGCCGCTCAACGCGTCGACGATGATGCGGATCAACGACCCCAGCGCCTGGCCCAGCCACTCGAAAAAACCTTCTACATGCATAGTTGCTTCCTGATGATCGACTCGGCGATTGTGCCGTCCCCAACCCTTTGGCCATTATCTGGCCAGGTCGGTTCCCGATGCCAAGCTTAGCGTGGCCGCGCACCCGTGCGGGCAAGCTGCTGCGCGCTACGCTACTCGGCAGCCTGATTGTGGTTGGCCTGCTGTGGCTGGCTGATCGCCTATGGCCGCTGCCGATGCCCCAGGACGACCTGGCGCGCGTGGTGCTTGCCGAAGACGGTACGCCCCTGTGGCGCTTTGCCGATGCCGACGGTGTGTGGCGTTACCCGGTCAGCCCCGAGCAGGTGTCGCCGCTTTATCTGGAGGCGCTGCTCACCTACGAGGACCGCTGGTTCTATCGCCATCCGGGGGTGAACCCGCTGGCCTTGGCCAGGGCGGCCTGGCTGAACCTGAGCGGCGGGCGGGTGGTGTCTGGGGGCAGTACCTTGTCGATGCAGGTGGCGCGGCTGCTCGACCCGCATGACCGTACCCTGGCAGGCAAACTGCGCCAGCTGTGGCGCACGCTACAGCTGGAGTGGCACTTGCCCAAGCGCGAGATCCTGCAGATTTACCTGGACCGCGCGCCGTTCGGCGGCACGTTGCAGGGCGTTGCCGCCGCGAGCTGGGCCTACCTGGGCAAGTCGCCCTTGCACCTGACGCCCGCCGAGGCCGCGCTGCTGGCCGTGCTGCCCCAGGCCCCCAGCCGGCTGCGCCCGGACCGACACCCAGAACGCGCGCAGCGTGCCCGTGACAAGGTGCTGCAACGCCTGGCGCAATACCAGGTATGGCCTGCGCAGCGCATCCGCGAGGCTGCCGAGGAACCGCTGTTGTTGGCGCCACGCCAGGAGCCGGCGTTGGCCCCACTGCTGGCACGGCGCCTGAATACGGCCGGTAGCCCGCCCCTGATACGCACTACGCTGGACGCCGCCCTGCAAAGGCGCCTTGAGGACCTGCTGCTGGGCTGGCGCGCCCGGCTGCCCGAACGTACCTCAGCGGCCATCCTGGTGGTCGAGGCGCAGAACATGGCCGTGCGTGCCTACCTGGGCTCGGTCGACCTGGCGGATGACAGGCGCTTCGGCCATGTCGACATGGTGCAGGCGTTGCGCTCGCCAGGCTCCACGCTCAAGCCTTTCCTGTATGGCATGGCGCTGGACGATGGCCTTATTCATTCCGAGTCGTTGCTGCAGGATGTGCCGCGCCGCTACGGCGATTATCGCCCCGGTAACTTTTCGTCCGGTTTCAGCGGCCCGGTGTCGGCCAGCTCGGCGCTGGCACTGTCACTCAACCTGCCAACCGTGCAGCTGCTGGAAGCCTACGGTCCCAAGCGCTTTGCCGCACAACTACGCATGGCAGGCTTGCCGCTGATATTGCCGCCGCTGGCCGAACCGAACCTGTCGTTGATTCTGGGCGGTGCCGGCAGCCGCCTGGAAGACCTGGTGGGGGGCTATGCGGCACTGGCCCGTGAGGGCAACACGGCCCAGATACGTTTGCAGCCTCAGGCTCGGTTGGTGGAGCATCGCCTGATGTCGCCGGGTGCTGCCTGGATCATCCGCCGCATCCTCAGTGGCCAGGCCCGGCCAGATCGCGACCCCCATGCCGAGTTGGTACAGCGCCCGCAACTGGCCTGGAAGACCGGCACCAGCTACGGGTTTCGGGATGCCTGGTCGGTCGGGGTGGGGCCTCGCTACCTGATCGGTGTGTGGATCGGCCGGCCCGACGGTACGCCGGTGCCCGGGCAGTTCGGCCTGGCCTCTGCAGCACCACTTATGCTGCAGGTACATGACCTGTTGACCAACCGTGATCGCCAGCGGGGGCTGAGCATGCCGATACAGCCCGTACCGGCGAGCGTGGGGGTGGCTGCGATCTGCTGGCCACTCGGCCAGCCTCTGCAGCGGCAGGCCTCGAACTGCCGGCGTCAGCGCTTTGCCTGGACGCTGGACGGCACCATCCCCCCGACGTTGCAGGCGGCGGATCAACCGCTGGGCCTGGGGTTGCACGAAAGCGTGTGGGTCAATGACCGTGGGTTGCGGGTAGACGGCAGTTGCCCGGGTGCCCGGCAGCGCGATATCGCGTTATGGCCGGCGCCGCTGGAACCCTGGCTACCGCGGGCAGAGCGCCGTGCCGCCCTGCTGCCTGCCATCGACCCAGGCTGCCCGCCACAGGTTGCGGCCAGCGCGCCACCGCTGTCCATCGTCGGGGTACGGCCGGGTGATAACCTGCGTCGTCCCGCCAACATCGGTGAGCCATTGCAGCTTGATGTGTCAGCACTGGGCGGCGCCGGCCGGCGCTGGTGGTTCCTCAATGGCCAGCCGCTGGGTGAGACCCAGGGCCAGGGCAGCCTGCCGTTACGCCTGCCGCAGGCAGGGCGGGCCGAGCTGAGCGCACTGGACGAAAGCGGCGAAACAGCCCGCGTAACGTTCCAGGTCAGCCAGTGAGGTAGCCCGGCAGGTGTCGCCCGTCAGTGGGCGGTGAAGCGCTGATGCACGGGCGCGGAGCCCGGGGTCAGCGCCAACGCCAGTTGGGTGCGGTTGTGCATGTGGGTCAGGCGCAACACCTGGGAGACATAGAGCTTGACCGTGTTCTCGGTGATGCCCAGTTCGCAGGCAATCTGGTAGTTGGTCTTGCCCTTGCCCACCAGGCGGGCGACCTCAAGCTGGCGCGGCGAAAGCTTGTCGAACACCGCAGGCAACTCGCCCTCGGTATCCTCGGCATCCCCAGCGCGACGGTGCGCGCCCAGGCCTCGGGCTTTCTCCAGGTCCTGGTACAGCTCGTCGACAGAGTCAGCCAGCTCCTGCAGCCGCTGGTTCAACCCGCCGAGGTCGCTGAGATTGCGTTGGCGTTCCACCAGCACCTCTTCCTGCCGGCGCACGCCTTCGAGCAGTTCGTCCAGGTCCATGGGCTTCTGGTAGTAATCGGCAAAGCCTTCACGCAAGGCGCGAATCACGTCCTGTTTTTCCGCCCGCCCGGTCAGCATGATGGCCTCGAACATGCGCTGCCCCGGGTTGATCTGCTTGAGCGCCCGTACCAGCTCGATGCCGTCACGTTCAGGCATGTGCAGGTCGCAGATGACCAGGCCGATGGCAGGGTCGGCCACGTAGCGTTCGATCGCTTCGTTGGTGGAAAGGGCCGATGTGCACGCGTAGCCCTTGGCGTTGAGGAATTCGCACAACTGTTCAACGATGGCCGATTGATCATCGACCACCAACACCTTTACTTCACTCACTGGTCTGGACACGATCAACTCCCTGTTCGTATACGGCCCTGCTCCCGGGCTAGACGCTCTGGCAGTTTAAAAGTAGCCGTACCTCTGAAATATGTACAAGGCACGTACACATCTTCGGACCGCCGGGATGTTCATTGGATCCATACAGCTGTCAGGAGGAAGCCGGCCAGTACGTAAGGTACGAACGCCTGCTTGTCGCCCATGGCCTCGGTCAGGGCTTGCAGGCGCTTTTTTACCTTGGCATCGAGCAGTGCCCACAAGCGCCTGCGGGTCATCAGCCAGATCAGCAGGCTGATGCCGGCCCCAATGAAGGTCCCCAGTACATACTGGGGCCCTGTGGCCAGTGCCAGAGCGCCCATCAGCTTGACGTCGTCCGCACCGAAATGGCCGAGCATGTACACCGGCAGGGTAAGCAGCATGACAATCGCCAACGCCCAGCCCGCATCGCCGGGGTCTGCCCCCAACCAGGTGTGGCCGGTTGCGAATAGCCAGAATAGCGCGCAGACGGCTACGCCGAGGGTGAGTACATTGGAGATCTGACGCTGGCGCACGTCCTGTTCGGTGCACAGGGCAAGCCATAGGAGAAGCACAATGCTTTGCATCGACAGCCCACCTTCCCTTGAAGTTGAACACTACCTGTTCAGTCAGGTTTCACAGTCAAGATAGACCGAAACCCGGGAGCGGGCGGGGTGTGGGCAGGGAAAAGGCGTGGCCGGAATGGATTTTGTCGCAGGTGACACAGGGGCCGTCCGGCGGCCCCGCTTCAGCGTTGTTCAATCATTCGATTACCTCCGGCTACCCGGCGGGTAATTCCCCAGTACCTGCGCCACCGTTTTCTGAATGGCGCTGTTACGCTCATCCGGCCCAGGCGGGTAGTTGTTCATGATCTGCTCGGCGCTGCCGCGCCACACCAGTTTGCCATCGCGCCCGTCGAGCAGGTCCACCTGAATGGTCGCCACCTTGTAGTCGACGCTGCGGGTTTCGTTGTACATCGGCCCGCCCCAGTAACCGCCCCAATAGCCACCCCAGCCTCCGCCGTAGTTGGTGGTGATCTGTTGTTGGCGCTGTTCGACGATCAGATAAGTACGCACCATAACGTCAGCCTGCTTGCCGGGTTGCACCGGGCGCAGGCCGCGCTGGTCGAGCTGATCGGCCACGGCTTGGCGAATGCGCTGTTCGGTCAGGTCGCTTTTGATGCGCGGATCGTCCGGCCGGTACTGCAACCCAGGTTCTTGCCAGGCCCAGCTGCGGTAGTCGGCAAAATCGCGACTGGCGTCGTAATCCTGCTGCACGTTGTTGCTCGAGCAGGCAGCCAGCAACACGGCAAACGAGAGTAGAAACAGACGGCGCAACATGATGGTTCTCCGTTAAGCGTTAACTGGGAGGATAGCCGCTGAGTGCCTTGCCGACGGCCTGGCGCACAGCACTATCACGATCACGGGGCGACCCCTGGTCGCTGCCGCTTTCGGCATTGCCGCTCCACACGGGCTGGCCGCTGCGCCCGTCATACAGATCGACACGTACCACCATTACTTCCACCTGGTAAGTGCGCACCACCGGTACGCTGGCATAGCCACCGTAACCGTTGCGGTACCCGCCGTAGCCGACACTACCGTAGGGGTAAGGGTCATAGCTGTCGTAATCACGAACCTGGCGCAGGCGCTTTTCCAGATGGATGTTGGCGCTTACCAGCAAGTCTGGCGAGCCATTGCGTGCGGGGCGTAGCCCGTGCTGGTCGAGGGCGGCGCTGACGGCATCGGCCAATTGTGCCGGGTCGGCATTTGCCGAGCCGGTGGGCAACTGCCCATTGCGCCAGCCCCAGCTCTGGTAGTGCCCGTAATCCCGGGCAGGAGTGGGGTAGGCACTGGCATCGAAGGTGTTGGCCGCCTGCGCCGGCGCCGGGGGCAATGGCCGGCTACTGGCCACATAGGGGTTGGTGCCCTGACAGCCCGCGAGGACCAGCGGCAGCAGGGCGAGGCGAAACAGACGATACGGCATGCTTCCTCCTGCCTGGCAGATCAACGTGGGCGGCAAACCCAATGCAGGTAACGACCAAGCCCGGCAAAGCTTGGGTGGCGACGGTGGGCCAGTTCCATTTCCAGCAGGTCGAGCAGCTCCGCCTTGTCCTGGAAGTCCTTGGGCATGTAGTCGTGGAACACCCGGATACCGCTTTCACTTTCGACCTGCCACATGGGCTCAAGTTGCGCTTTGAGGTGGCGGGGATCAAGGGGTTTTTGCGGGGTGAGGCTTTGCTTTTCACCTTCCAGCCGGTTGCTGCGCAACTTGCGGAAATGCCCCTTGAGCAGGTTCCGGTACACGAGGGCATCACGGTTATAGAACGCCAGCGACAACCAGCCTTCGGGAGCTGTGAGCTGGTGCAGTACCGGCAGGATGCTTTCTGGCTCGGCCAGCCACTCCAGCACGGCATGGCACACCACCACATCGTAGGGTTCGGTCAGTTCACCGAGCAGCGCCTGCCAGGGCGCATGAATGAATGTCGCGGCCTGGCCGGCCTCGGCAAAGCGTGCCCGGGCGCCATCGAGCATGGGGGCGGCAGGTTCGGCCAGGGTGACATGGTGCCCGCGCTGGGCCAGCCACAACGCCATGTGGCCCAGCCCTGCGCCCACGTCGAGGATACGCAGCGGGCGGTCGGGCAGTGCCTCGGCCAGGTCGGCCTGCAGCACGGCAAGGCGGATCGCACCCTTGGCTCCGCCGTAGATTTTTTCGGCAAAGCGGGTGGCCAGTTCATCGAAGTGACGGTCGTTCATCGGGCGAAGCGCCTCTCGCTGTCAGCAAGCTTGGCCCGCACGACCTGGTCCATGTCCAGGCCAAGCTCGCTGCACAGCAGCAACAGGTAGAGCACCACATCACCGACTTCCTGGCCCGCGTGGGCCAGTTTGTCAGCAGGCAGCTGGCGCGATTCGTCCTCGCTCAGCCATTGGAATATTTCGACCAGCTCGGCCATTTCCACACTGGCGGCCATGGCGAGGTTCTTGGGGCTGTGAAAGCGCTGCCAGTCATTGTTGTCGCGGATCTGGTGCAGGCGTTGGGTGAGTTCTTGCAAGTTCATCGGGGCCTCCTGATGCCGCATAGCTTCTGCGCAGGGCCGCTGCAAAGCAAGGGCCCCACACAAACGTACGGTCAACAGTGCCCCGGTTGGCTACAGGCGTGACCAGTGGCCAGCCATGTGCAGCACCCCGGCATGGCCATCCAGCCGCACAGCGCCAGTGGGGCCAGCTTCACTGGCGCTGAGTATCACCTCCGAGGGCAAGCGCACGGGCTTGTGGAACGCCACTTCGAACCCATACCCACTGTGGGGCAGGTGCCCACGCAATGCCGCCATGGCCATTGCCTTGCTCCACATGCCGTGGGCAATGGCGGTGGGGAAACCGAACAGCCGCGCACTGGCAGCGCTCAGGTGTATGGGGTTGTAGTCGCCGCACACCTTGGCGTAACGCCGGCCAATGTCACGGTCGGCATACCAGCGCGTGGCTTCGGGCAGGTCTACAGGCTCGTCCGGGGGCGTGGGGGGGGCGGCGCCTTCGAGCTTTAGCCCGCGTACCAGCATGCGGCTGGTCTCCCGCCACAGCGGGCCTATGCCGTCCTGGGCCTCGGTCACCAGGTCGAACGTACCGCCTTTGGCATGGGGTTGCAGGTTATCCGCGTACACGGCCATATGCAGCCCTTCAAGCCCACCGAGCGGGCGCAGCACTTCGATGCGATTGTGCAGGTGCACCAGCCCCAGCAACGGGAACGGGAAGTCGTGGCCGGTCATCAGTTGCAGTTGCAGGTTGAACGCCATGATGTGCGGGTACGTGGCCGGCAGGCGGCCGTCATCGGCGAAGTGACAGAGCCGCTGGTAGGCCTGCAGGTTTTGCTGCTGCAGTGGGATGTAGCAGCGCAGGCCTGCTTCCGGCAGGCGGTCACCCGTGATGCTGCGCTTACCAGCGGCGCGCAGGTACAGGCTGGCGCGGCCAGCTGGGCGGTGCACGTGGTGCCATGTTCGTTTCATGTTCAAGCCCCCATCAGTGCCTGGCCACAGACCCGCAGCACCTGGCCGTTGACTGCACCGGTACAGGGCTGGCTGAGCCAGGCGATGGCTTCGGCCACGTCTTGGGGCCGCCCGCCCTGGCCGAGCGAGCTAAGGCGTCGACCAGCCTCGCGCAGGCCCATGGGCATGGCGGCGGTCATGTGGGTTTCGATGAAGCCCGGTGCTACAGCATTGATGCTGGCACCCCGTTCGGCCAGTGTGGGCGCCCAGGCCTGTGCCAGGCCGATCAGCCCGGCCTTGCTGGCGGCGTAGTTGGCCTGGCCACGGTTGCCGGCGATACCGCTCACCGATGCCAGCAGTGTGATGCGGGCATGCTGCCCGAGTGCGCCGTTGTCGATCAGCGCCTGGGTGAGTACCTGAGGCGCCTTGAGGTTGACCGCCATCACAGCGTCCCAGTACTCCGGGGTCATGTTGGCCAGGGTCTTGTCGCGGGTGATACCAGCGTTGTGCACCACGATGTCGATGCCATCGGGCAGGGCAGCGAGCAGCTGCGTTGCTGCGTCGCTGGCGCAGATGTCCAGGGCCAGGGCCTTGCCACCCAGGCGTGCAGCAAGGGCATTGAGCTCTTGGGCGGCCTGGGGCACATCCAGCAGCAGCACGTCGGCACCATCGCGCACCAGGGTTTCGGCAATGGCAGCACCGATACCGCGTGCCGCGCCGGTCACCAGAGCCCGCTGGCCGCCCAGCGGGCGGGTCCAGTCCTGCACGTGCGCAGCGCAGGCCTGCAGGCGCAGCACCTGGCCAGACACGAATGCGCTTTTCGGCGACAGGAAGAAGCGCAGTGCACCCTCCAGCTGGTCTTCGGCACCTTCGCCCACATAAAGCAGCTGCGCAGTGGCGCCATTGCGCAACTCCTTGGCCAGCGAGCGGGTGAACCCTTCAAGGGCTCGCTGCGCCACGCTGGCCAATGGGTCTGCCAGCGACTCGGGAGGCCGCCCGAGCACCACCACATGAGCACAAGGTGCCAGGCTGCGTAACAGCGGCTGGAAAAACTCGCGCAACTGCTTCAAGGCATCGCTGTCGGACAAATGGCTGGCGTCGAACACCAGCGCCTTGATTTTCGGCCCAAGGCCGGCCACCCAGGGCTGTGCCTGCAGGTGCTCGCCATTGAAGCTGTACACCGCATCGGTGAGGCGTGGTGCCACTGTTTCAACCTGGCCCGCCAGCGGCCCGCCGCCTACCACCAATGCACCTTCCACCGGGCGCAGGCGGCCGGACTGCCAGCGCTCCAGAGGTGCCGGGCGCGGCAGGCCCAGGGTATCGACCAGGCGACGGCCCAGGCTGGAATTGGCGAAACCAAGGTAGCGATCGCTCATGAGGGGTCCTCCAGAAGGCAAGCTTGAGAGTGTGGACCAACTTTGCGGCACGGTCGTTCGAATGCGGTAAAAACACCTAGGCTGTACGGATCAAATTGTTTCAGGAGGAACATGCGCATGCGTTCACTACGTCGGGTCGCGATTCTGGGCGGCAACCGAATCCCCTTTGCCCGCTCCAATGGCGCCTACGCCACGGCCAGCAACCAGGCCATGCTGACCGCAGCGCTGGAAGGGCTGATAGAGCGTTACCGGCTGCACGGGCTGCGTCTGGGGGAGGTGGTGGCCGGTGCTGTGCTCAAACACTCCCGCGACATGAACCTGACCCGCGAATGCGTGCTGGGCTCGCGCCTCTCGCCGCTCACCCCCGCCTATGACATCCAGCAGGCTTGTGGCACCGGGCTTGAGGCCGCTTTGCTGGTGGCCAACAAGATTGCCCTGGGGCAGATCGACTGCGGCATCGCTGGCGGCGTGGACACCACTTCCGATGCGCCCATCGCCGTGAACGAAGGCCTGCGCCAGGTACTGCTGCAGGCCAACCGTGGCAAAAACCTGACGGGCCGGCTGCAACCCTTCCTGAAGCTGCGCCCTCATCACCTCAAGCCTGAATTGCCGCGCAATGGCGAGCCGCGCACCGGCCTGTCGATGGGCGAACACTGTGAGCGCATGGCCAAAACCTGGCATATCGGCAGGGCAGAACAGGACGCGCTGGCCCTGCGCAGCCATCAGGCCCTGGCGGGTGCCTATGCCGAAGGCTGGCAGGACGACTTGCTGACCCCGTTCATGTCGCTTGCCCGGGACAACAACCTGCGCCCGGACCTTACCCTGGAGCAACTGGCCCGCCTCAAGCCGGCCTTCGACCGTACGGACGAAGGCACGCTGACCGCGGGCAATTCCACGCCGCTCACCGACGGTGCTTCGCTGGTGCTGTTGGGCACCGAAGAGTGGGCGCAACAGCAGGGGCTGGAGGTGCTCGCCTATTTGGTGGACGGTGAAACCGCTGCGGTTGACTTCGTCACGGGCCGCGAAGGCCTGCTGATGGCACCGGTGTATGCCGTGCCACGGTTGCTGGCGCGCAATGGCCTGACCCTGCAGGACTTCGATTACTACGAAATCCATGAAGCCTTCGCCGCCCAGGTGCTCTGCACCCTCAAGGCCTGGGAAGATGCCGACTATTGCCGTGAACAGCTGGGCTTGAGCGCACCGCTGGGGGCGATCGACCGCGCCAGGCTCAACGTCAAAGGCAGCTCGCTGGGGGCAGGCCACCCGTTCGCGGCTACCGGGGGCCGTATTGTGGCCAACCTGGCAAAACTGCTGTCGGTGGCGGGGAAAGGGCGTGGGCTGATTTCGATCTGTGCAGCGGGCGGGCAGGGTGTGACGGTGATCGTCGAGCGGTAAGGTAACGTCGGTGTCGCGGTAGCTGTTAGGCTTGTCTGCTCAGAACCATAAGACACCACCATGCCGACCACCGGACACCCCCGCGCCATCCCGGCGCTGGACCACCTGCCAAGGCCCCTGTATGCCCGTGCCGAGCGCTTGGGCGCGGGGTCATGGACCACTCGCCATCAGCATGACTGGGTGCAGTTTTCGTACGCCATCAGTGGCGTGTTGGGGGTCTACACCCGGGACGGCAGCTATTTCGCGCCGCCCCAGTGGGGAGTGTGGATACCTGCGCAGGCTGAGCACGAAGTGGTGACTTCGATGCAGGCGGAAATGCGCAGCCTTTACATCCGCCGCGACGCCTGCCCGTGGGCGACCGAAGAATGCCGGGTGCTGGAAGTGACGCCCCTGGCGCGGGAGCTGATCAAGCAGTTCTGCCTGTTGCCCCCGCAGTACCCTGAACACGACAGCGCCGAGTCGCGGCTGGTGGCGGTGTTGCTCGACCAACTGCGTACCCTGCCAGCGGTAGGTTTTTCGTTACCCTTGCCGCGCCATCCTGGGTTGCTTGCCCTGTGCAATCGCCTGATCGCTACCCCCGAGCGGAGCCAGACCTTGCAGCAATGGGCGCTGGAGCTTGGGTGTTCGGAAAAGACCCTGATGCGCCTGTTCCAGCGCGAAACCGGGTTGAGCTTCCGCAACTGGCGCCAGCGCATGCGGTTGTTGTCGTCGCTGGCCATGCTGGAGGCCGGCGAGAGCGTCACCGATGCGGCGCTGGGCTGCGGGTATGACTCCACCTCCGCCTACATCGCCGCGTTCAAGCAGCTGTTTGGCGCAACGCCGGGTGAACTGAAGCTGTAAGCTGCGCCTGCCTGCACCTGCGTCTATCGCCCTGCAGGCGGCAGGCGCAGGCGGAGCATCAGGTGCGGAACCTGCGCACCAGGGTATCCAGTTCGTTGGACAGCCCAGCCAGGCTTTCCGAGTCCAGACGGGCGGCCTGGGCCAGTTCCGCCACCAGCTGTGCATCGCCGTGGATCTGGCTGATGTGCCGGTTGATGTCCTCGGCCACCTGGTGTTGTTCCTCGGCGGCTGTGGCGATCTGCGTATTCATGTCGCGTATCACATCCACCGACTCGCGAATCTGCCCAAAACTGTCACGCGCCAGACCAATGCGGCTCACCGACTGCTGCGACACCTCCAGGCTGGCGTGCATCTGTGCGGCCACTTCGCTGGTGCGCCCGGCCAGGTTACCCAGCAGGCCATCGATTTCGGCGGTGGAATCGGCGGTACGCTTGGCCAAGGCCCGCACCTCGTCAGCCACCACCGCAAAGCCCCGGCCTTGTTCGCCGGCACGGGCCGCTTCAATCGCCGCGTTCAGGGCCAGCAGGTTGGTCTGCTCGGCAATCGAGCGGATGGTGCCGAGGATTGACTGGATAGCGTTGCTGTCACGCTCCAGTTGCTGGATCGACTGCGCCGACTGTTCGATTTCGTGGCTCAGGCGGTCGACGCTGCTGACCGCGGCATCGATCTGCTGCTGGCCTTCGCGCGCCTGTTGCTGGCCACTGTCGGCCGACTGCGCCGCCTGGCTGCATGAACGCGCCACCTCGTTGGCTGTGGCCACCATTTCGTGGAACGCGGTGGAGACCATGTCCACTGCTTCACGCTGGCGCCCTGCAGCCTCGGCCATGTCGCTGGATACCCGGGTTGAACGGGTGGAGGTGTTGAGAATGTTACCGGCTGCCGCGCCGATGTGCTGAATGAGGCTGCGGATGGCCCCCAAGAACTGGTTGAACCAGCTGGCCAGTTGCGCGGTTTCGTCGCGGCCTCGGATCTCCAGGTTGCGGGTAAGGTCGCCTTCGCCTTGGGCAATGTCTTCCAGGCCGCTGGTCACGCTGTTGATCGGGCGCACGATGAGTTTGGCGAAGGTGGCGCCCACCACGGCGAACACGGCTGCCAGCACCAGCGCGACGATGCCGATGAGCCAGGTCAGGCGGGTGGTGGTTTGCATCACTTCACCTTGCTCGATCAGGCCGATGAGGGTCCAGCCCAGTTTTTCGTCCGGGTAGATATTGGCCATGTAGCGCACGCCGTTCAGCTCGACTTCGGCCAGGCCCTTGCCGTGTTTGGCCAGCTCGGCGTAACCGTCGCCGAAGCTCGCCAGCGGTTTGAAGTTGTGCGTGGTATCGCGTGGGTCGACCAGTACGTTGCCGTTGTTTTCAATCAGCAGCAGGTAGCCACTTTCGCCCAGCTTGATCTGCTTGACGATCTCCGTCAGGCCTTTGATCGAGACATCGACGTTGACCACGCCACCCGGGTTGCCCAACTGGTTGGCAACGGCGCGCACCGTGCTGACCAGCACCGCGTCATCGGCAGCCCAGTAGTAGGCACTGGTGCGCAGGGTCTTGCCGGGGTTGGCCATGGCCAACTGGTACCAGGGGCGCGTGCGGGGGTCGTAGTTGACGAATTTCTGCCCGGCGGGCCACCCCACGTAGCCGCCGTCTGCCACCCCGTAAGACAGGTAGGCGTAGCCCGGGTGGGCATTGGCCAGGCTGGTCATGAAGGCCAGGATATTGCTCGCTTGCGTCCCCAGTTCGTAGGACGGCGTCGCGCTCATGTACTTGCTCAGTTCCCCGCCAGTGGCCGCGACCAGCGGTTGCGAAGCCATGTACTCCACGTTCTGGCTGATGCCCTGGAAGAAGATATTCATGGCGTTGCTGACCTGGCGGATTTCCCGGCTGCTGCTGTCCAGAAAGCCGTCCCGGGCTTCGCCGCGCAGGTTGAGAACCACCAGGGTGGCCACGAGTACGATGGGCAAGCCGGCGATCACCGCGAATGCCCAGGTCAGTTTCTGTTTGATGCTCATAGGCGCTCCCGGATTATTATTGTCGACACATGAGGCAGATCACCTATGCATCGGCAGCAGCCGGGTTTTATGTAGGCAAACGCCCGTAAATATTGGATGAAATCGCAGTAGGTGACTATTTGGTCACGTTTGGACGCTTATGGCGTGTCGGGCTGCCGATTGGTGCCTGGTGGCAGC
The DNA here is from genome assembly GCF_016647865.1 of Pseudomonas sp. S60. Classification (NCBI taxonomy): domain Bacteria; kingdom Pseudomonadati; phylum Pseudomonadota; class Gammaproteobacteria; order Pseudomonadales; family Pseudomonadaceae; genus Pseudomonas; species Pseudomonas sp. S60. The sequence goes on from NZ_JACVVH010000053.1 coordinate 19,762, forward strand.
AACTGGCAGCCTCGCCAGTGGCCAATTCTTTCAGGATCGGGCAGTCCGGGCGGTCATCACCCTGGCAATGGGAAACCAGTTCACCCAGGGTGTCGCGCAGGGTGACCAGTTCTTTGATACGGGTGTTGAGTGCATCGATGTGCTGCATGGCCAGCGCCTTTACGTCGGCGCTGGCGCGTTGCCGGTCCTGCCACAGGGTCAGCAGCTTGCCGACCTCTTCGAGGGAAAAGCCCAGGTCTCGTGAGCGCTTGATGAATGCCAGGCTGTGCAGGTCTGCGTCCTGGTACAACCGGTAACCACTGTCGCTGCGCGTGGCGGGCTTGAGCAGGCCGATGGCTTCGTAGTAACGAATCATCTTGGTGCTGAGCCCGCTGCGGCGTGCGGCCTGGCCAATGTTCATGGCGCCTCCTGGGTGCGCGTGTCGGGTTTCCAGGCCTTGAGCAGGAGCGCGTTGCTGACCACGCTGACACTGGACAGGGCCATGGCGGCGCCGGCGAGTACCGGGTTGAGATAGCCCAGCGCGGCCAAGGGGATGCCGACCAGGTTGTAGATGAATGCCCAGAACAGGTTCTGGCGGATCTTCGCGTAGGTCTTGCGGCTGATTTCCAGCGCCGCCGGCACCAGGCGCGGGTCGCCGCGCATCAGGGTGATGCCGGCGGCCTGCATGGCCACGTCGGTGCCGCCACCCATGGCAATGCCGATATCGGCTGCGGCCAAGGCGGGCGCATCGTTGATGCCGTCGCCAACCATCGCCACCACGCCGTCCTGCTTGAGCGCGGTGACCGTGCCGGCCTTGTCGGCAGGCAATACTTCAGCGTGCACATCGGCGATGCCGAGGGTGTCGGCGACGACCTTGGCGCTGCCGCGGTTGTCGCCGGTCAGCAGGTGGCTGCTGATGTGCTGCTCACGCAAGGTTTCCACGGCTTGCGCGGCCCCGGGCTTCAGGCTGTCGCCGAAAGCGAACAGGCCCAGCACGCGCGGCTGCTCGCCCCGCTCGACCAGCCACGACAGGGTGCGGCCTTGCGCTTCCCAGGCCTGCGCCTTGGCGGCCAGAGCCCCGGGTTGCAGGCCACTGTCCTGCAGCAGGCGGCGGTTGCCGAGGGCCAGGTCCCGGCCGTCCACGCAGCCGGCGATACCCCGGCCGGTCAGCGACTGGCTACCCGTTACGCTGGGTACCTCGAGCCCTTGCTCGGCGCAGGCGTCCAGCACTGCCCGTGCCAGCGGGTGTTCACTGCCGCGCTGCAGGGCACCGGCCAGCCGGTGCAGGCTGGCGCCGTCGCCATCCACCGCCTGGCTGTGGACCACACGCGGGCTGCCGGAGGTGAGGGTGCCGGTTTTGTCGAACACCACGCGGTTGACCGCATGCGCCCGCTCCAGGGCCTCGGCGTCCTTGATGAGGATGCCGTGCCGGGCGGCCACGCCAGTGCCGGCCATGATCGCGGTGGGGGTGGCCAACCCCAGTGCACAAGGGCAGGCGATGACCAGTACGGCCACGGCGTTGATCAGTGCCGTTTCCATTGCAGCCCCCGCCAGCCACCAGCCGACCAGGGTGATCAGGGCCAGTACCAGCACCGCCGGTACGAACACCTGGCTGACACGGTCGACCAGCTTCTGGATGGGTGCCTTGGCGGCCTGGGCGTCTTCCACCAGGCGGATGATGCGCGCCAGCACGGTCTCGGTCCCCAGCGCCTGGGTGCGTACCAGCAGCCGGCCTTCCCCGTTGATGGCACCGCCGGTGACCGAGTCGCCGGGCTGCTTGGGCACTGGCAGGCTCTCGCCGCTGATCAGGGCTTCGTCAGCATGGCTGCTGCCGTCCTCGACCACCCCGTCGACTGGGTAGCGCTCCCCGGGCTTGACCAGCACCAGGTCGCCCACACGTAGTTGGGCGATGGCCACGTCTTCCTCGCGGCCGTCCACAACCCGCAATGCCCGCTCCGGTCGCAAAGCCTCCAGGGCGCGGATGGCACTGGCGGTCTGGCGCTTGGCGCGGCTCTCCAGGTACTTGCCCAGCAGCACCAACGCGATTACCACGGCAGACGCTTCGAAGTACAGGTGAGGGGCCATGCCTGCCGGTGCCTGCGCCCATTGATAGAGGCTCAGGCCGTAACCAGCGCTGGTGCCCAGCGCGACCAGCAGGTCCATGTTGCCAGCGCCGGCACGCACGGCTTTCCAGGCGGCAACGTAGAAACGGGCACCCAGAATGAACTGTACCGGCGTGGCCAGCAGGAACTGCGCCCACGCCGGCAACATCCAGTGCAGCCCCAGTGGCTGTACCAGCATCGGCAACACCAGCGGCAGGGCCAGTAATACGGCAGCGCCTACTGCGAGCCGCTCGCGGTGCAGGCGGCGCTGGGCCAGCCGGTTTTCGTCCTCGGCGGCCTGCGGCAGGCTGGCGGTATAACCGGCCTGTTCCACGCTGGCGATCAGCATTGAATCGTCAACCGCGGTCAGCAGTTCAACGTGCGCACGCTCGCTGGCCAGGTTGACCGACACCTGCTGTACCCCTGGCACCTTGGCCAGGGCCCGTTCGACACGGCCGGCACAACTGGCGCAGGTCATGCCGCCAATCTGCAGCTCCAGGCTGCGTACGGGCACTTCGTAGCCGGCATCGCGCACGGCATCGACCAAGGCCGGCAGGCTATCGCCGGGCGCCTGGACGCGCGCCTGCTCGGTGGCCAGGTTGACGCTGACCTGTTCAGCGCCAGCGACCTTGCGCAGGGCACGCTCTACCCGGCCGGCGCAGCTGGCGCAGGTCATGCCGGAAATGGGCAGGTTGTACGTAGTGGATGCGGGCATGGCTCTCCTCCTTGGACAGGCCCCAAGCATCAACCTTGCCACGCGGGGAAGGTCAATAGTCCAGCGGTGTGGCTTTCAACTCCAACCCATACTGGCCCATGGCAATGCGGTACTTGTTGATCTGGCCCGCCTGCAGCGTCAACCGGATGCTGCGCTGGTCCTCAAGGCCCGGCGCACAGCCGGGCATCTGCCCTGGCAGCAGGCGCAAGCGCACATCCACCGGCCCTGGCGGCAGGTTGAACGAGGTGGACTGTTCTTGGAACAGGCGCCCGGAGAGCTGATCGTTGAGGTAAACGCCAATTTCGCAACTGGTGGCCACTTCCAGGCGCTCACGGGAAATGATCAGCACGCTGTACGCCGCGTTGCCCTCGGCACTGGCCGGTGGCACTGCGGTGGCAACAGCCAACAGCCCGACGATGCCCAATGCTGCCCTGAACATGAAAACCCCCTGCTTGCCTGATCGTCAAAGCCGCAGCTTGGCCGAGCCCGGCCTGGATTGCCACCCCACCGTGTTGACTTTGCCCCTGTGGCAAGGTTGAAACTGGTGCAAAACCTGAAGGAGGTACCCCCGATGCAAGTATTCAACGTACAGGGCATGACCTGCGGCCACTGCGTAAAAGCCTTGACCCGCGCCGTACAGGCGCTGGATGCCGGCGCCAAGGTGGACGTCGACCTGGCTGCCAAGCAGGTGCGCGTCGACAGCGCGCAGGCACAGGAACAGGTGCTGGCTGCCATCCGCGAAGAGGGCTATCAGGCCGAGGCTGCCTGAGCCTTTGTAGGAAGGCTCTTTGTTTCAAATGTTTTCTCCTGACGGCGTCCACAGCAGGTAGAATCGTTCACTTGCTTAGCCTGCTATGGATTCCTGATGAACCTGCGAATGGTGCTCATCCTGGGCGCACTCAGTGCGTTCGGGCCGTTGGCGATCGACTTCTACCTGCCTGCCTTCCCGGCCATGGCGCAGGCGTTCGCCACAGACGAACAACACGTCCAGGCCACCTTGGCCGCCTACTTCCTTGGCCTGTCCATGGGGCAGTTGCTCTATGGGCCGGTCGCCGACCGCTTTGGGCGGCGCAAGCCCCTGATGTTCGGCGTGACGCTGTTCACCCTGGCCTCGCTGGCGTGCGCCTACGCCCCCAGCCTGGACGCCTTGGTACTGGCGCGCTTCGTTCAGGCGCTGGGTGGCTGCGCGGGCATGGTGCTGTCCCGGGCCATTGTCAGTGACAAGTGCGACCCGGTGGCCTCGGCCAAAGTGTTCTCGCAATTGATGCTGGTCATGGGCCTGGCGCCGATACTGGCCCCGATGCTGGGGGGCGTGCTGGTGAACCTGGTCGGGTGGCAGTCGATCTTCCTTGCGCTTAGCCTGTTCAGTGCCGGCTGCTTGCTGGCGGTCAGCCTTGGGCTACCTGAGAGTATGCCCGCCCATGTACCGCGTCAGCCGCTGTCCGGGGCCCTGCGCCAGTACCTGCGGCTGGCGGGCGACCGGGTGTTCCTGGGGCATGCGCTGACGGGCGGCATTGCGATTGCGGGTATGTTCGCCTACATCGCGGGCTCGCCATTTGTATTCATCAAACTCTACGGTGTACCTGCCGAACATTACGGCTGGTTTTTCGGCGCCAATGCTGCTGGTTTCATTCTGGTCGCGCAGGTGAACGCACGGCTGCTGGCGCGGCGCGGGCCGGCATTTTTGCTGGCCCGTGCAGTATGGGTGTACCTGGCGGCGGGGGTGGCCCTGCTGGGCGTGGCGGCGGTGAAGCCGACCGCGCTGTGGCCACTGCTGGTGCCGTTGTTCGTGTGCATCGCCAGCCTGGGGTGCATCCTGCCCAATGCTTCGGCCTGTGCCATGAGCGGCCAGGGTGCCCGGGCCGGCAGTGCCTCCGCCCTGATGGGGTGCGTGCAATTCAGCGTCGCGGCTGGCGCCGCGGCACTGGTGGGCGTGCTGCATGATGGCAGTGCGGTACCAATGGCCTTGGTGATGAGCCTGTGTGGTGCCCTGGTGGTCAGTGCCGCGCTGCTGACCCGGCGCCTGCAGGCCAGTCGGCCCGCCTGAGCGGGTGAGGCGCCTGCAGGCGCGTTTCCAGTGTGGCCACAAAAGCGCGGGCCGCGGCCTCGCTGCAAAAACCTACCCTGTGCTGATCGAGCTGAACCTGCCATGGCCGTGCAGGGTTGCTGCTCGACGCACTGATGACAATCTTCATCGCTGCATACCTCCAGAGGGGAGCCGCTCAAGTTTAGCGCGGCCTTACCCGCCTGCCAGCGCAACGTCCTGCCGAGCTGACTGACGGTTGGCGCGCTGTGGAACCTTCGACTGTGATCGCGCTACTTGAAGAAGACCGCTGTCGGTTTCGTCCGAAGTTGTGCGGGTGGATTCGCGTATTCAAGCCTGGCCGCCTGCCATCGCACGTGTAAAACCAGCGGTGCGGGGGTGCTTTTGAAGCTTGGCGGCCTGTTCAGCAGTTCGCCATGGGTAGCCCTACCCAATGCTATTGAGCGAGCAATAGCGCTGGGGGAGGGCTGCATGATCGGCTGTTTCTGCGGCTTATACTGACGAACCAGGCCACCGCCATCGGCACGCGCTTCCCGGCCAGGGTTGGCCATTGCATCTACACAGTGAACTTGCAGGGAGTCACAGGGACATGAACGCAGCCAGCAGCATCAGCCAGATCGCCAGCCTGATGGCCGATCCTAAACGCAGTGCCATGTTGTGGGCATTGATCGATGGTACGCCCCGGTTGGCCAATGAGCTGGCCATCATGACCGGGCTAAGTTCGTCGTCAGCATGCGCACATCTGTCGCTGCTGTCGTCGGCCGGCTTGCTACGGCACGAGGCCAGGGGGCGCAAGCGCTATTTCCGCCTGGCAACGCCGCAGGTGGGGGCCGCTGTCGAGGCCCTGGCCAGTGTCCAGTTGGAGAGCGCCAGGGGCCAGCGCCCCACCGCACCGCTACCGCCGTTGCCCCTGTCCATGCGACGGGCCCGGCGCTGTGGCGATCATCTGGGTGGCGAGCTGGCCGCAGAGCTGTATCACCGGCTGGTGGTAGCCGGGTGGCTGGAGGGCAGCGGCCGGTACCTTGTGGTCAGTGACGAAGGGCGGGCACAACTGGCCCTGGTAGGCGTATACATCGATGCCCTGGCGCCGCGTCAGCCGAGCGCCTGCGTGATCTGCCGGTGCACCGAATGGCACGACAGCCAGCCGCACCTGGGCGGTGTGCTGGGCCAGGCGCTGTTCCGTTTGTTCCTGCAGTCAGGCTGGATGCGCGAGGCCGAAGACACCCGGGCGTTGCACATCTCGCCGCTGGGTATCCAACAGATCAATCGCATCGCCCGTGTAAAGACCTTGCAGGTGGGCTGAACAGGCCTCAGGCCAGCCTTGCGTCCAGGCTGTTCTGGGCCAGGCGACGAGCCTGGTCTTCGGTCATGCCCAGGTGAGTATGCAGGGCATGGAAGTTTTCCGTGACGTACCCGCCGAAGTAGGCAGGGTCATCGGAGTTCACCGTTACCTTCACACCCCGTTCCAGCATGTCGAGGATGTTGTGCTGGCTCATGTGGTCGAACACGCACAGCTTGGTGTTGGACAGCGGGCACACCGTCAGTGGGATCTGTTCATCGATGATGCGCTGCATCAGGCGCTCGTCTTCGATGGCGCGTACACCGTGGTCGATGCGCTTGATGTGCAGCAGGTCCAGAGCTTCCCAGATGTATTCGGGCGGGCCCTCTTCCCCGGCATGGGCGACGGCAACGAAGCCTTCGCTGCGGGCTCGGTCGAACACACGCTGGAACTTGCTCGGTGGGTGGCCCATCTCCGAGCTGTCCAGGCCAACGGCGATGAAGGCATCGCGGAACGGCAGTGCCTGGTCTAGGGTTTTTTGCGCTTCGTCTTCGCTCAGGTGGCGCAGAAAACTCAGGATCAGCCCGCTGCTGATGCCCAGTTGCTGGCGGCCGTCCTTGAGCGCCTGGTTGATGCCGTTGAGTACCACTTCGAAGGGTATACCGCGGTCGGTATGGGTTTGTGGGTCGAAGAACGGTTCGGTGTGGATAACGTTCTGCGCCTTGCAGCGCTGCAGGTAGGCCCAGGTAAGGTCGTAGAAATCCTGCTCGGTGCGCAGCACGTCTGCGCCCTGGTAGTAGAGGTCGAGAAACTCCTGCAAATTGTTGAAGGCATAGGCCCCACGCAGGGTTTCGACATCAGCCCAGGGCAGGGCGATCTTGTTGCGCTCTGCCAGGGCGAACAGCAACTCGGGCTCCAGCGAGCCTTCAAGGTGTAGGTGCAGCTCGGCCTTGGGCAGGGCGTTCAACCAGTCATACATACAAGGTGTTCTCAATCAGGTACGGTTGTTGCCATTCTACAGGGCCTGGCCCGGCAATGCGCCGGCCAGGCTGCAACCCGGGGCATCACCAGACCAAGGGTTCACCTTTGTAGTTGATGAAGTGCACGCCGGCGTGGCCGCTTTGCGCCTTGATCTGCTCGACCATGCCTCGGGTACTGGTGAGTACGTCGATCTCGGCGTTTTCGCCACCCATGTCGGTTTTCACCCAGCCTGGGTGCATGGCGAGCACGCAAAGGTCGGAGCGCTGCTGAGCGACCGCGAAGCTGTTGATCATGGAGTTGAGCGCGGCCTTGCTGGCCTTGTACAGGCAGATTTCACCGCCATCGGGGGTGGCTACGCTGCCAAGGCCTGAGCTCATGAACGCGAGCACGCCGGTACCCTGGCGCACCTGGCCCACCAAGCGGCCTGCCAGGCGAATGGGTGCGACGGCGTTGGTCATGAACAGGTCGCCGATGGCCTGTGGCGTGACAGCCTCCAGGTCTTGTGGCAGCGGGCCCATGACCCCGGCGTTGATGAATACCAGGTCGAATACCTGCCCTGCCAGCCGCTGTTTGAGGCCGTCCAGTTGGGCGGTATCGTTCATCTCCAGCTGTTCGATGCGTACCCCGGGGGTATCTGCCAATGCGCCAGGCTGTTGCGGGTTGCGCACAGTGGCGGTAACGGCCCAGCCGTCTTCGTGCAGGCGATTTACCAGGCCGAGGCCGAGCCCGCGAGAGGCGCCAATGACCAGGGCAGTTTTTGCTTGCGTCATGCTCAGGTGCTCCCATAGATAAAGGTTGGAGGAGGGCTTGGAGAATAATCCACAGCCCCATTACTTGGGCAGGGCATTTGCCCGATTACGGGGCAGATGAACCACTGAACAAATAATGATCAGTTGCTTGCAGCCCACGTAAAGCGTGGCCTGGCGCCAGTTGACGCACGGCTTATCCACAGGCTGCTCCACAGTAAATGTGTGCAACCGCGTTTCCCACGGGCGCTAGCTGCTGCGCGGAGGGGTGGGGATAACTGGCCATGAATCATGTACCTACCGCTGCCATCATAGTGTGATTAAAATATGATCAATGCCCTGTAGGCCTTGCTGGCAAAGGGCTGCAACAGAATGCCCCAAGGTTATCCACAGCCAGGCCCACAGTTGTTGTGGGCAACCCTCAGCGCCTGGCCAGCAGAATTCGCCCGCGGCTGAGATCTGCCAGGTGCTGCTGGAGCGCACCAAGGTGGGCATCCCCAATGGCCACCTGCAGGTCTACGCCGTTGGCGGTGAACTGCTCGTCCACAACCAGGCCGTCAACCTCTGCGATACGCAGTTTCACCAGGGCCAGCTCGCTGAATGTGCAACTGCAGGTGAAATCGCTGCGTTGTACCAACAGCCGTTTGGCTGCCTGCTGCAGGCACTTGTTGGCGCCCCCGCCATAGGCACGGGCCAACCCCCCGGTGCCAAGCTGAATGCCGCCGTACCACCGGATAACCAGCACCACCACCTGGTCGCAGTCCTGCGCTTCGATGGCCGCCAGGATAGGCCGCCCGGCTGTGCCGCCGGGCTCGCCATCATCGCTGCTGCGGTACTGCTGGCCCAGTTTCCAGGCCCAGCAGTTGTGCGTTGCGGCGAGGTCACTGTGGCGCTCGATGAAGCTCATGGCCTCGGCAGCGCTGGTGATCGGCGCGGCGAGGGTGATGAAACGGCTTTTACGGATTTCTTCGCGGTATTCGCAGAGGTCTAACAGGGTAGAAGGCATAGGTGAAGATCAGGCAGCCGGCGCAATGCCGCACCCCTTGAGTATGATGTGGATAAGGTTGTTGCTGGCGGTTTCCATATCCTGCTTGGTCAGCCGGCTGCGGCCAGTGACCTGGCAGATCTGGGTGGCGAAGTCGGCATAGTGCTGCGTGCTGCCCCACAGCAGGAAGATAAGGTGCACCGGGTCGACCGGGTCCATCTTGCCGGCGGCGATCCAGGCCTCGAATACCGCAGCGCGCCCCCTGAACCATTCGCGGTAGTCGGCGCTGAAGTATTCGGTAAGGCACGAGCCGCCGCTGATCACTTCCATGGCGAAGATCCGCGAGGCTTGCGGGTTGCGCCGCGAGAACTCCATCTTGGTGCGGATGTACTGGCTCAGGGCCTGGCCTGGGTCGTCATCCACACTGAGGGCATTGAAGGTGCTGTCCCACAGTTCGATGATGTTGCTGAGTACCGCAATATATAGGCCCAGCTTGTTGGTGAAGTAATAATGCAGGTTGGCCTTGGGCAAGCCGGCATTGAGGGCGATGGTGTTCATGCTGGTGCCCTTGAAACCGTGCCGGGCGAACTCGTCTTCGGCGGCCTGGATGATGGCGTGCTCGTTCTTCTGGCGTATGCGGCCCGCGGGTTTGCCCGAGGCGGGGAGGCGATGCGCAGGGACTTCTAGGGTCATGGACGATTCCGTGCGTTTATAGGGCTGCGACTGTAGGACAAGATTACCTTCCTGCGCTCAAGTAACAAGCATTAGCGGCAGAGACTGGCATCAGCGTGTCGCAGCCAGGCTTTCGAGAAAGCTTTCCAGTACCAGGTTGGGGCGCCGGCCTTTGCGCGTCACCCAGCTTAGGCTCAGATCATAGAAGCGTTGCCGCGGCTTGAGGGCACGCAGGCGGCCTTGCTGTACCCAGAACGCCGCGTAGTGGTCAGGCAAGTAGCCGATGTAGCGCCCGGTGAGGATGAGAAATGCCATGCCTTCACGGTCCGAGGCGCTGGCCGTACAGTTCAGCGCCTGGTAATGCGCCTGGATTTCGGCCGGCAGGCGGAAGGTGGGGGTGATGGCTTCCTGGGTATTGAGGCGCTCATCGTCGATCTGGTTGTCGTCAGCGTAAAACAGCGGGTGGCCCACGGCGCAGTACAGCAGCGAGCGTTCACTGTACAGCGGCTGATACTCCAGGCCTGAAAGCGGGCTGGTCTGGGGCACCACACCCACATGCAGGCTGCCGTCGAGTACGCCATGTTCCACCTGGCTTGGCGCGACCATGCGTATCTGAATGCGCACGTCCGGGCCGCGGTCCTTCAATTCGGCAAGGGCGTGGGTAATGCGCATGTGGGGCAGGGTGACCAGGTTGTCGGTAAGGCCGATGTTCAGCTCGCCACGCAAATGCTGGTGCAGCCCGTTGACCTCGGTGCGGAAGCTTTCCAGCGCACTGAGCAACTGCAAGGCCGAGTGGTAGACCTCACGGCCTTCCTCGGTCAATGAAAAACCGGCGCGGCCCCGCTGACACAGGCGCAGGCCAAGGCGCTGCTCCAGGTCGTTCATCTGCTGGCTGATGGCCGAGCGGCCGATACCCAGCACGTTCTCGGCGGCCGAGAAACCACCGCACTCGACCACACTGCGGTAGATCTTGAGCAGGCGAATATCAAAATCGCTGACTTGGGCGAGGGGATCGGGGCGTCGGCTCATCAGTTTAGTCGCGGCCTGTGTAAAGGTTAGAAATGCAGGGTTTTTCAGACTTTATAGCCGTGCCAAGTTAGCTGCAACAACATCCATCGTTGCCTAATCGCTCCCCGAGGAACCGCCGATGAACATGCTCGAAACCGCACCCGCCGGTATGGCCAGCCAGCTCAAGCTGGATGCCCACTGGATGCCCTACACCGCAAACCGTAATTTCCAGCGCGACCCGCGGCTGATCGTGGCGGCTGAAGGCAACTACCTGGTGGACGACAAAGGGCGCAAGATTTTCGACGCACTGTCCGGCTTGTGGACCTGCGGCGCGGGGCACACCCGCAAGGAAATCACCGAGGCGGTTTCGCGCCAAGTGGGCACACTCGACTATTCGCCAGGCTTCCAGTTTGGCCACCCGTTGTCGTTCCAGCTGGCCGAAAAAATCGCCGAGCTGACCCCGGGCGACCTGAATCATGTGTTCTACACCAACTCAGGTTCCGAGTGCGCAGATACCGCGCTGAAGATGGTGCGTGCCTACTGGCGGTTGAAGGGCCAGGCTACCAAGACCAAGATGATCGGCCGCGCCCGTGGCTACCATGGCGTGAATATCGCGGGTACCAGCCTGGGTGGCGTGAACGGTAACCGCAAGATGTTCGGCCAGTTGCTGGACGTCGACCACCTGCCGCACACCGTGCTGCCGGGCAACGCCTTCACCAAGGGCATGCCGGAAGAGGGCGGCATCGCCCTGGCTGACGAAATGCTCAAGCTCATCGAACTGCACGATGCGTCCAACATCGCCGCTGTGATCGTTGAGCCCCTGGCAGGTTCGGCCGGTGTGTTGCCCCCGCCGAAGGGGTACCTGAAACGCCTGCGTGAAATATGCACCCAGCACAACATCCTGCTGATCTTCGACGAAGTAATTACCGGCTTCGGACGCATGGGCGCGATGACCGGCGCTGAAGCGTTCGGCGTTACCCCAGACCTGATGTGCATTGCCAAGCAGGTCACCAACGGGGCCATCCCCATGGGGGCGGTGATCGCCAGCAGCGAGATCTACCAGACCTTCATGAACCAGCCGACGCCGGACTACGCTGTGGAATTCCCCCATGGCTATACCTACTCGGCCCACCCGGTAGCCTGTGCGGCAGGCCTGGCGGCGCTGGACCTGCTGCAGAAAGAAAGCCTGGTGCAGTCCGCAGCCGAGCTGGCACCCCACTTCGAGAAACTGCTGCACGGCGTGAAGGGCACCAAGAACATCGTCGACATCCGCAACTACGGCCTGGCCGGCGCCATCCAGATTGCCGCCCGGGACGGCGACGCCATCGTGCGGCCCTACGAGGCCGCCATGAAATTGTGGAAGGCAGGTTTCTACGTGCGCTTTGGCGGCGACACCCTGCAGTTCGGCCCAACCTTCAATACCCGGCCCGAAGAGCTGGACCGCCTGTTCGATGCGGTTGGCGAAGCGCTGAACCTGGTTGACTGATCTTTCTGATTTAAACGGCAGGCCCGCGCCTGCCGTTCCCTTCTATATCTGGAGTGTTTCATGAGCATTGTTCAGCACCTGATCGACGGTGACCTGGTAACCAAGGGTGACCGCACCACAGATGTGTTCAACCCGTCCACTGGCCAGGCTGTGCGCAAGGTCGAGCTGGCCAGCCGCGCCACGGTGCAAGCTGCTATCGATTCGGCCAAGGCTGCATTCCCGGCCTGGCGCAACACCCCGCCAGCCAAGCGTGCGCAGGTGATGTTCCGCTTCAAGCAACTGCTGGAACAGAACGAAGCCCGTATTGCCCAGTTGATCAGCGAAGAGCATGGCAAGACCTTGGAAGACGCCGCCGGCGAGCTGAAGCGCGGTATCGAAAACGTCGAGTTCGCCTGTGCGGCCCCTGAAGTGCTCAAAGGTGAGTACAGCCGTAACGTGGGCCCCAATATCGACGCCTGGTCCGACTTCCAGCCGCTGGGCGTGGTGGCGGGTATCACGCCATTCAACTTCCCGGCCATGGTGCCCTTGTGGATGTACCCGTTGGCCATCGCCTGTGGTAACGCGTTCATTCTCAAGCCGTCCGAGCGCGACCCCAGCTCTACCCTGTTCATTGCGCAACTGCTGCATGAAGCAGGCTTGCCCAAAGGCATCCTCAACGTGGTGCACGGCGACAAGGAGGCGGTGGACGCCCTGATCGAGGCACCGGAAGTCAAAGCGCTGAGCTTTGTCGGTTCGACCCCGATCGCCGAATACATCTATGCCGAGGGCACCAAGCGCGGCAAGCGTGTGCAGGCACTGGGCGGGGCGAAAAACCACGCGGTGCTGATGCCAGACGCCGACCTGGACAATGCGGTCAGTGCATTGATGGGCGCAGCCTATGGTTCATGCGGTGAGCGTTGCATGGCTATTTCGGTGGCGGTGTGCGTGGGTGACCAGGTGGCTGATGCGCTGATCGCCAAGCTCGAACCGCAGATCAAGGCGCTGAAAATTGGTGCGGGCACCTCCTGCGGCCTGGACATGGGGCCGCTGGTAACGGCTGCTGCCCGCGACAAGGTCGTAGGCTACATCGATGACGGCGTGGCGGCAGGTGCCAGGTTGGTAGTCGACGGCCGTGGCTTCAGTGTGGCCGGCAATGAGGATGGCTATTTCGTGGGCGGTACCCTGTTCGACAAGGTGACCCCTGAAATGCGCATCTATAAAGAAGAGATCTTCGGGCCGGTGCTGTGCGTGGTGCGGGTCGACAGCCTCGAGCAGGCCATGCAACTGATCAATGACCATGAGTACGGCAATGGCACCTGCATCTTTACCCGCGACGGCGAGGCGGCACGGCTGTTCTGCGACGAGATCGAGGTGGGCATGGTGGGTGTGAACGTGCCTCTGCCTGTGCCGGTGGCCTACCACAGCTTCGGCGGCTGGAAGCGTTCGCTGTTCGGCGACCTGCATGCCTACGGCCCTGACGGGGTGCGCTTCTACACCCGTCGCAAGGCGATTACCCAGCGCTGGCCGCAGCGTGCCAGCCATGAGGCGTCGCAGTTCGCGTTCCCGAGTTTGTAACCCCTCCCTCAGCGCCGCCAGTGGCGGCGCTGTTTCAACCTTTGTTTCACTTTAATGAAATAAACGGTTGACGCCTTTTCGAATCCCCTTATAATGCGCCCCACTTCCAGCGACAACGGAACGCAAAAC
>NZ_JACVVH010000054.1:0-32421 GCF_016647865.1 Pseudomonas sp. S60
TGGCCTCAAGGCTGCTAGCTGAAACTGTCCAACTTTTGTGGGGCAGTCCAGTGATTGCGCCAACGTTGAAATCTCGTGGAAGACAGTTGCTTCCACAGGGGCTCTGCTGAATCAGCAAGTTACATGCAGTGCGATACCCCAAGCCGATCAGGGCTTCTCGAGATTCCCCAGGATCTTCGCGTGCACGCGCATACAGACTTCAAGGTCAGCCTCATCAACGCCACTGAACAACTCCACCCGCAGTTGGTTGGCAATGGTTTCGATCTGCTCGATCAGCGGCCTGGCGGGCGGGCACAGCTGAATCTTCTTCGCCCGCCGGTCCTCCATCACCGCCTGCCGACGCACCAACCCCTGCCCTTCGAGGCTGTCCAGCAGCCGCGCCAGTGTCGGGCCTTCCACACCCACGCTCTGGGCCAGCTCACGCTGGGTGGGGGCCTCTGCAAAGCGGGCCAGGTGCAGCAGCACCAACCAGCGGGCCTGGGACAGGTTGAGCCCCGCCAGGCGGCGATCGAGCTCAGCGCGCCAACCTCGGGACATCTGGGCCAGCTGCATGCCGAAGCGGTGTTGGTTGTCAGTCAGGGGCATAAGCAACTCGTTGAAAAGATCTAATTATTAGGCAGCTAACCATGACGCGCCCGGGGAGGCAAGCCGATGGGCGGGACGAATGCCCGGCAATCGTGCGAACACATGACACGGGTCAGCGGACGGGCCAAGTGCCAACGCCGTTATCGGCAATCACAACTCGAACTCCGCCGCCAACGCTGCACGCACGCAGTGCAGCACGCCCTCCGGCACTCGCGGGCCAAACAGAGGGGCGATGGCCGAAACCGGGGGCAGCTCGCCTTCGCCGTCCAGGAAGGCATCCTGAATTTCGGCCAGCAGTTCTTCAGGCAGGTCCAGTGCCTGCTCAAGGTTCAGCTCCTGACGCCCCAGTGCCTCGGCCAGCAGGCTGTAGACGTTCTTCTCGCTGCAACTCAGCTGGCCGGCGATCTGCGCGGGGGTCATGCCAGCGCGGGCCAGGCTGACCAGTTCATGGCGCAGGTCCAGTACCACCTTCGGCGCCTCGTCAGTGCCGCCACTGCCGTTGAGCACCTCCAGGAAGGCCTGCCCGTAACGTTCCAGCTTGCGCGCGCCCACGCCGCTGACCTGGGCCATGTCGCTGAGGGTGGCAGGCTGGCTGCGAAGCATTTCCAGCAGGGTGGAATCGGGGAAGATGACATAGGGCGGCACGCGGTGTTCTTCTGCCAGCTTGCGCCGCAGGGTGCGCAGTGCTTCCCACAGTTCGCGCTCTTCGGCACGCACCAGTTGGCTGGCCGGGCTGCCGCCCCCCGAGGACGCGGTGCGGGCGACGGTTTGCGGCTTGAGGTCGCGCCGCAGCTGCAAGGTGACCTCGCCGCGCAGCAACGGCCGGCAGCTGTCCGAAAGCCGCAGGCCGCCGTAGCCTTCAAGGTCGATGTCCACCAGCCCCCGCGCCACCAGCTGGCGGAACAGTGACCGCCACTCGGCCTCCGGCAGCGCCTTGCCCACCCCGAACACCGAGAGTTTCTCGTGCCCGAAGTTGCGCACTTTTTCGGTGTCCTTGCCGAGCAGTACATCGACCAGATGCCCAACGCCGTAGCGCTGGCCGGTTCGGAACACCGCCGACAGCGCTTGGCGCGCCGGCTCGGTGGCGTCCCAGGTTTGCACGTTGTCTACGCAGTTGTCACAGTGCCCGCAGGGTTGCTCGAGGGTCTCGTCGAAGTAGGCAAGCAGGGTCTGGCGCCGGCAGCGGGTTTCTTCGCACAGGGCCAGCATGGCGTCGAGCTTGTGCTGCTCGATGCGCTTGTGACGCTCGTCGCCCTCGGAGTTCTGCAGCATCTGCTTAAGCATGACCATGTCTTGCAGGCCGTAAGCCATCCAGGCATCTGACGGCAGGCCGTCACGCCCGGCGCGGCCGGTTTCCTGGTAGTACGCCTCCATCGACTTGGGCAGGTCGAGGTGCGCGACGAAGCGCACGTTGGGCTTGTCGATGCCCATGCCGAAGGCAATGGTAGCCACCATGATCAGCCCTTCCTCGTTGAGAAAGCGGTGCTGGTTGGCCGAGCGGGTCTCGGCGGCCAGGCCGGCGTGGTAAGGCAGCGCAGGGAAGCCCTGGTCACACAAAAATGCGGCGGTTTCATCGACCTTCTTGCGCGACAGGCAATAGACGATGCCGGCGTTGCCGCGGCGCTCGCCCAGAAATGCCATGAGCTGCTTGCGTGGCGCCTCCTTGGGCACGATGCGGTAGAAGATGTTGGGCCGGTCGAAACTCGACAGAAAACGTTCGGCGCCCTGCAGGTGAAGGCGCTGAACGATTTCCTCGCGGGTGCGCATGTCGGCGGTTGCCGTCAACGCGATGCGCGGTACATGGGGGAACAGTTCGGCCAACTGGCCGAGTTGCAGATACTCCGGCCGGAAGTCATGCCCCCATTGGGATACGCAGTGGGCCTCGTCGATGGCGAACAGGGAAATATCCAGCTCACGCAGGAAGTCGAGCATGCGCGGCTGCACCAGGCGCTCTGGCGCCAGGTAGAGCATTTTCACCTCGCCACGGCGCAAGCGGCCAGCCAGGTCACGCTGCTGCTCGGCGCTGAGCGTGGAGTTGAGCGCCGCAGCCGCCACCCCCAGTTCATCCAGCGTGGCCACCTGGTCGTCCATCAGCGCGATCAGTGGCGAAACCACCACCGTAAGCCCCGGGCGCAACAACCCCGGCACCTGGAAGCACAACGACTTGCCGCCGCCGGTGGGCATCAGTACCAGGGCATCGCCACCATTGGCCACGCATTCGATGATCGCTGCCTGGCGCCCCCGGAAACTGTCGTAGCCGAAGATATCCTTGAGAACGCGCTGAGCCTGTTCGAGCATGTGCAACTCCACAAAACGCCGTACCATCCTGGACACAGGCTGGACGAAAAACCCGCTCCGCACACGCCGAATGCGTAAGCGGTTTTTTCCAGAGGTACGGCAAAGCCCGCCCCTGGATTGGAAACCGACAAGTATACCGCAGCACCACCCCGCACAGGCACCGCCGCGATGGACGTTCCTTTGCCCCGCCACCGCCGCAAGGTGCTAGAATTCGGTATCGTTTATTCCCAAGGTAGCCCTGTAATGTCCTTCGCCGAGCAACTGACCCGCCTGCAAGCCTTCCTCGACGCCGACGAGCTGCACGAGGAAGCGTTGGACTATGTCGCCGCCCACGGCTACCTGACCGCCTTGTCGATCAATGCCGAAGACGTGCCTGAGCGTGAGTGGATCGACGCCCTGTTCGCCGAGGAACCCCACTACGCCAGCGACGCCCAGCGCACCGAGATCGAAGCCACGCTGGTGGCGCTCAAGGCTCATATCGCCCGCCAGCTGGCCAGCGACGATGAGTTCGAGCTGCCCTGCGACCTCGACCTCACCGACGAGCCAGACGATTCCGACCTGCGCGGCTGGTGCATCGGCTTCATGGAAGGCGTGTTCCTGCGCGAGGAAGCGTGGTTCGAGAACGCCGAAGAGGAAGTGAGCGAAATGCTGCTGCCGATCATGGTCGGTTCGGGCCTGTTCGATGAGCAACCGGAGTTCGCCGACATCGCCGCCAATGCCAGCCTGCAGGACGACATGATCGTGCAGATCCCGGAAGCCCTGACGGCGCTGTTCCTGCTGCTGCACGCCCCGGAAGAGAAGCCTGCCCTGCTCAAGCCACGTCACCACTGAGCCCCCTGTGCGCTACCTGCTGCTGGCCATTGGCTGGCTCAGCGTAGCGCTGGGCGTGGTGGGCATCTTTCTACCGGTGCTGCCTACCACGCCTTTTCTGCTGCTTGCCGCAGCCTGCTTCGCCCGCAGCTCCCCCCGCTTTCATCACTGGCTGGTGCATCACCCAAAGCTTGGGCCATGGATCCAAGGCTATTTGAGTGGTGAAGGTATCCCGCTGAAGGCCAAGGTGTACGCCATCGCCTTGATGTGGGCCAGTATCGGTCTCTCCTGCTACCTGGTGCCCCTGCCGTGGGCGCGTGCCTTCATGCTGGCCAGCGCCCTGTTGGTGAGCCTTTACATCCTCAAACAGAAGACGTTGCCACCCAGGGCGTGACAATATTCTGTCGCCAAATATCAATATCGCCTAGTTCCGCGTCCTCTTAGCGGCTTTCGTTCTGGAACCGCCCGCAACCCTTATTTCACAAGGACCTGAACGGGAAACCGGGGACAATCCTGTAGATAAATTGCATTGCCGTTAGACAAAATAGGTCGCATATAGCAGTTTGATATGAAGAAATCTTCTTATATATCGCGCTGAATGTACTTAGCTGTGGGATTAAAAACCTGCAACACTATACAACATCACGATATAGTCATTTTTTTGGCGAAAAGCAGGATCAACCCAGGATCAGGGAGAGGTACCCATGCGCGTTTTGAACCCCATCACCAGTGCATTACTGTTGGCTCTGGCAAGTGCCAACGTACAGGCGATGTCGATCACCGAAGCTGTGCAGAGCGCCGTGGACTACCATCCCCAGGTCAGCTCCAACCGCAACAGCAAGCTGTCTGCAGACGAAGACGTGAAGTTTGCCCGCGGTGGCTACTACCCGTCCGTAGACCTGGTTGCCGGCTATGGCCGCCAGCGTTCCGATAATGCCAACACCCGCGCCCAGGGCAGGCATAACAAGGAAACCCTGAACTACACGCAGTCCGAGCTGCGCCTGCGGCAGATGATCTTCGACGGGTTCAACACTTCCAACGAGGTAGGCCGCACCGAAGCAGTCTCCACTTCGCGCGCCTACTACACCCAGGCCGTGGCCCAGGACGTTGCCCTGCGTGCCATCGAGGTCTACCTGGAAGTGCTCAAGCGCCGCGAACTGGTAACCCTGGCCAAGAACAACCTGCAAGCCCACCTGCGGGTCAATGACCAGATCGGCCTGCGCAACGAGCGCGGCGTAGGCAGCACCGCTGACCTTGACCAGTCTCGCGCCCGTCGTGCACTGGCCGAGAACAACCTGGACACCGCCGAAGTCGACTTGGCCGATGCTGAAGCCAACTTCTTCAGTGTGGTAGGCCGGGTGCCGGACGAGTTGGAAGACCCGCAGTCGATCAATGTGCAGATGCCGGCCAACCTGGAAGAAGCCCGCGAAGGCATGCGCCAGAACAACCCGTACATCAAGTCGGCCCAGGCTGACGTGAACGCCGCCGAGAAGCAGTACGAAGTCGGCAAGTCGACCTTCTACCCGCGCTTCGACGCCATTCTGGCAACCGGCGCCAACAACAACACTGGCGGCGAAAAAGGCCACAGCAACAACGACTGGCAAGCCGGCGTTGAAATGAACTACAACCTGTTCCGCGGCGGCAGCGACAGCGCACGCCTGCGCTCCGACTCGCACAAGATCAACCAAGCCCTGGACATTCGCAACAATGCCCTGCGCGAGTTGACCGAGAACCTGAGCCTGGCCTGGAACGCCATGACCAACGCCAGCAAGCAGCTGCCAACCGCACGTGAATACGCCGACACCACCAAGCGAGTGCGTGCCGCGTACCAGGACCAGTTCGGCCTGGGCCAGCGTACCCTGCTGGACGTGCTGGACAGTGAGAACGAACTGTACAACGCTGACCGCCGCTACACCGAGGTGCGCTATACCGAGGAATACTCGCGTTACCGCGTGCTGGCGACCATGGGCGAGTTGCTCAGCAAGCAGCGCATCTCGCTGCCGCCAGAAGCCTACGCCACTACCGAAGTGCGCACCGACGCCCGCCTGCCAGACATGCGCTGACCGCAGCCCGCAGCATGGCGCCCGGTGGGGGCGCCATGCGTTCAACCGGCGCCGTGGTTGCGCTGGTAAGTGGCGTCACCCATCGCCTTGATCTGCCCGTCTATCAACGCGTCGAAGGGTGCCAGCAACCCGTCGAAGCTGTTGGGGCATTCGAGCTCATTCAATGCCCGCACCACCGCTTCGAGGGTGGACAAGGCGCCTTCCTTGGGTGCCTTGCGCAGCCTGTAGCGGGATACCCCACCGGCCTTCAGCGTTACCTTCGGCAGCGCCGCCAGCAAAGGGTTGAGGTACAACAACTTGCGTGCCTTGCGCCAGGTACCGTCGGGCACCACCAGCAGTAACGGCCTGTCGTCCTGTTGGCCGCCCGCCGTGAGCGGCTGAGCATCATCCCCCGGAAACAGCAACACCGGCCGATAGCCGGGGGCAGCCAATAGTGTGCCCAATTCTTCGAACACCTCGCCAACCAGCAGCTGGGCATTCTGCAGGCCGAGCGCCACAAGCCGTGCGGTGTTCAAGGCATGGGAGGCTTCGCTGGTGTGCTGTAACAGCAGCACACGGGTGCGGCTGCCCAATGTGGGAATCAACGGGCAGAGGCAGTGCTCGCTGGGGCGCTGGCACCGCTCGCAACGGGGTCTGGGCATGGGGTTCTCCTGGGCGGCGCAGTGTGCCACAGAACCTGCGCCGCGGGCGCGATCAGCGGTTGAAGCGCTCGGCCAGGCTGTGCAGGTAATCGGCCATGCGCTCCAGGTCCTGGCTGATCTGCGCGCCCTGCCGGGCCTGGCCGGCACTTTGATCACTGAGCTGGGCGATGCGGGTGATCTGCTGGTTGATGTCCTCGGCAACGTGGCTCTGCTGCTCCGACGCCGTGGCCATCTGCTGGCTCATGCCCGTGATGCGGCTGACGGCCTGGGCGATGCCGCTGAGCGCAGCCTGCACGGCTTCGACACTGTGCACACTGTCCCGCGAAATCTGCTCACCCCGGCTGGCTGAGTTCACGGCCCGTTCAGTACCTGCGCGCAACGAATCGATGATCTGGTGGATTTCCTCGGTCGAGGTACGGGTGCGCTGGGCCAGCGAACGCACCTCATCGGCCACCACGGCGAAGCCGCGGCCCTGCTCGCCGGCACGGGCGGCCTCGATGGCCGCATTGAGTGCCAGCAGGTTGGTCTGCTCGGCGATCGCGGTAATCACGTCCACCACGCTGCCAATCGACTGGGTCTGCTCGGCCAGGGCGTTGACCGCCTGGCCGATGTCGTTGACCGCGTCGCGCATGCTGCCCATGGCCTGCAGGCTTTTAAGGGCCAGCGCGCTACCCTGTTGCGCCAGCTGGTCGGCATCACCTGCCGCATGTGCAGTGCTTTGCACGTTGTGTGTGACCTCTTGGATGGTCGCGGCCATCTCGGCGATGGCCGTGGCGGACTGGTCGGTTTCGCTGCGCTGGCGTTCCAGCATGCGCGCCTGGTCATCGGACAGCGCCGACGACTGTGCCGCACGGGCCTTGACGCCTACACCGGCATCCTCCAGCCGGGTCAGGGCGGTTTGCAGGCGAGCCTCTTCGCTGAGAATGGCCAGGTCCAGCTGGCCATGCAGGCCGGGGTTGCTGCTGTAGGTCAGCGCCACCAGCGGGCTGGTGAACGCCTTGGGGTGTTCAGCCAGCGTGCGGCGAATCGCCTGCCGCTGCTGGCGCTGCACCAGGCACCACGCCATCACTAGGCTGGCGCCCAGCACCCCGAGTGCAGCCTGAGGCGGTAGCCACAGGTAACCCAGCCCCGAAGCCAACCCGGCACCGATCAACGGCAGGCCCTGGAGCAGACCGTGGGCGATGCTGGCCGCCAACGGCACAGGGGCACGGCCAGCACGCAGGCGCGCGTACAGCTGTTCTGCGCGGTGAATCTGCTCACGGGTGGGTACCGAGCGTACCGACTCATAGCCGCTGATGTGACCGTGCTCGTACACGGGCGTCACGTAGGCGCTCACCCAATAGTAATCGCCATTCTTGGCGCGGTTTTTCACCACGCCCATCCAGGGTTTGCCCTGCTTGATGGTGTCCCACATATGGCCGAACACCGCAGGCGGCATATCGGGGTGACGCACAAGGTTATGGGGTTGGCCGACCAGTTCATCGTAGGTAAAACCGCTGATGGCCACGAAGGTATCGTTGCAATAGGTGATGCGGCTGTTCAGGTCGGTGGTGGAGATCAGGCGTTGATCGCTGGAGAAAGTTCTCTCGTGCTCGGTAATGGGCAAATTCATGCGCATCTTCGGCGATCCTTGCAGGATGAATAAGAGGAAATCATCAGCGCACCTTGATGTGTAGCAGAGCGCTTTCATAGTGGGAGGCGGTAGCTGTAGGAAATATCGGCCGCCCGACGAAGTGCATGAACGCGATGTGTATCAGCCCACGTTCAGTTGGCTTTTCAGCAGATCGCGGAAGGTTTGGATCAGCGGCTCGCGGCTGCGCCCACGGCGAGTGATCATGGAGAACGGCGCCTGGTAGCCGAAGGTGGACGGCGAGAGCACCCGCAGGTCGCCCTTGTCTGCCCAGGCCTGGGCATAGTGCTCGGGCAGGTAGCCGATATAGGCACCCGACAGAATCAGGATCAGTTGCGCCTCCATGCTCTCCACCGTGGCGGCGCTGTGCTTGAACCCATGTCGCGCCAGCTCGGCCTGGCTCCAGTAACCACGCCCCACCATGCGCTGCTGGGTCACCACTTGTTCGGGGATGCGCCGTTCGGCGTACAACGGGTGGCGGCTACTGCAGTACAGCCAGTGCTGCTCTCGGTACAACGGCTGGTACACCAGCCCGCTCATGCGCGAAGAAAACGCCCCGATGGCCAAGTCCAGGCGGTTGTCCTGCACGCCCAGCTGCAACTCGTAAGGGCTGGACACGGACAGGTGCAGGTGCACGGCCGGGTGTTCCTGGCTGTAGGCGCCGATGGCTTCGGCAAGGGGCAAGGCGCGGTCGCCGACCGTGGAGTCGATCACACCCAGGTTGAGGGTGCCGCGCAGTTCGCCTTTGAGCGCTGCCGCGTATTGCTCGAAGCCGTCCAGCTCAGCCAGCAAGCGCAAGGTTTCCTGGTGGAACAGCTCCCCCTTGCTGGTCAGGCTGAAGCCGCCGCGGCCACGGTGGCACAGCACCAGTCCGAGGGCGCCTTCCAGCTGGCTCATGTAGGTGCTGATGGCGGAGGTGGACAGGTTCAGTTCGCGCTGTGCGTTGGCGAAGCCCTGGTGGCGCACCACGCTGACGAAGATGCGCAGCAGTTTCAGGTCGGGCAGTGTCGAGGCCATGGATAAACGATTCCGCACAGGGTTGGCGCGAAGTCTAACCGCTAGGCGGCCTTTAGTTTAGAAATTCCTGAACTAAGTTTTTGCCGGTAGCGATTCTTCCACTGCCCCCCGTTGCGCAGACTTGGCCGAAATGTCCCTGGCCGCCGCCCGCTGCACAACGGCAAGACCACGCGGCACAGGTTCGAACAAACACAACAATCGACCGACTGATGAGGCCCACCGTGGACAAGATCCTCCACCAACCACTGGGCGGCAACGAAATGCCGCGTTTCGGCGGCATCGCCACCATGCTGCGCCTGCCCCACCTGCAAACCGCTGAAGGCCTGGATGCTGCGTTCATTGGCGTGCCGCTGGATATCGGCACCTCGCTGCGCTCCGGCACGCGCTTTGGGCCACGGCAGATCCGCGCTGAATCGGTGATGATCCGCCCCTACAACATGGCCACCGGCGCCGCCCCGTTCGATTCACTGTCGGTGGCTGATATCGGCGACGTGGCCATCAACACCTTCAACCTGCTGGACGCCGTGCGCATCATCGAAGAAGCGTACGACGAGGTGCTGGAACACAACATCATCCCCCTCACCCTGGGTGGCGACCACACCATCACCCTGCCTATCCTGCGTGCCCTGCACAAGAAGCATGGCAAGATCGGCCTGGTGCACATCGACGCCCATGCCGACGTCAACGACCATATGTTCGGCGAGAAAATCGCCCATGGCACCACCTTCCGCCGCGCCGTGGAAGAGGGCCTGCTCGACTGCGAGCGGGTGGTGCAGATTGGCTTGCGTGCCCAGGGCTACACCGCCGATGACTTCAACTGGAGCCGTCGCCAGGGCTTTCGCGTAGTGCAGGCCGAAGAGTGCTGGCACAAGTCGCTGGCGCCGTTGATGGCCGAGGTGCGGGAGAAAGTCGGGGGCGGGCCGGTATACCTGTCGTTCGACATCGATGGCATCGACCCGGCCTGGGCACCTGGCACCGGCACACCGGAAATTGGCGGTTTGACCACCATTCAGGCGATGGAGATCATTCGCGGCTGCCACGGCCTCGACCTGATCGGCTGCGACCTGGTCGAGGTCTCCCCGCCCTACGACACCTCCGGCAATACCTCGCTGCTGGGCGCCAACCTGCTGTTCGAGATGCTGTGCGTATTGCCCGGCGTAGTGCGCCGCTAGGCAACTGACCCAACGTTCGTAGTTGCAGTACAGAAGTACCCCCGGCAGGAGCCATGAGGGAGGGCCATAGAGGCCCGCCAACACCTACAAAGGCTGCCGGGCGAACACCGCCCGAGCCGCCGATCTCGCCATAATAAAGATAATCGGGAGACCCCCAATGGCCTTGGACATCATTGTTGTAATGATCTATACCGCCGCCATGCTAGGGCTTGGCTGGTACGGCATGCGCCGCGCAAAAACCCATGAAGACTACCTGGTGGCCGGGCGCAACCTGGGGCCGGTGCTGTACATGGGCACCATGGCCACCACCGTGCTGGGTGGCGCATCCACGGTCGGCACCGTGCGCCTGGGTTACGTACACGGTATTTCGGGCTTCTGGCTGTGCGCAGCGCTAGGCCTGGGCATCATCGCCATCAACCTGTTCCTGGCCAAGCCGCTGCTGCGCCTGCGCATCTTCACCGTGACCCAGGTGCTGGAGCGCCGTTACAACCCCACCGCCCGCCAGGCCAGTGCCGTGATCATGCTGGCCTACGCGCTGATGATCGCCGTGACCTCCACGCTGGCCATGGCCACTGTGCTGCAGGTACTGCTCGACCTGCCGTTCTGGGCCTCGCTGCTACTGGGGGGCGGTGTGGTGGTGCTGTACTCGACCATTGGCGGCATGTGGTCGCTGACCCTCACCGACATCGTGCAGTTCGTGATCAAGACCGTGGGGCTGATGTTCATCCTGCTGCCGGTGTGCCTGTACAAGGCAGGCGGCTGGGACACGTTGATGGCCAAGCTGCCGGCGGCCAGCTTCCAGCTGACCACCATCGGCTGGGACACCATCATCACCTACTTCCTCATCTACTTCTTCGGCATTCTGATCGGCCAGGACATCTGGCAGCGGGTGTTCACTGCCCGTGACGAGAAGGTTTGCCAGCGTGCCGGCACCACCGCCGGGGTGTACTGCGTGCTGTATGGCCTGGCCTGCGCGGTGATCGGCATGGCGGCCCATGTACTGATGCCCGACCTGGCCAACCCGAACAACGCCTTTGCCGAGATGATCAAGACCACCCTGCCCGACGGCATTCGTGGCTTGCTGATGGCGGCGGCCCTGGCCGCGATGATGTCCACGGCCAGCGCGGGCCTGTTGGCCGCATCCACTACCCTGACCGAAGACCTGCTGCCGCGGCTGCGGGGTGGCAAGCAATCCAGCCTGGGCATCAGCCGCCTGTTCACGCTGATCACCGGGCTGGTGGTGCTGGGCATCGCACTGGTGGTCAACGATGTGATCAGCGCACTCACCCTGGCCTACAACCTGCTGGTGGGCGGTATGCTGGTGCCATTGATCGGGGCCATTTTCTGGAAACGCGCCAGCACCGCGGGGGCCATCGCCAGCATGACGCTGGGCTTCGCGACCGCGCTGCTGTTCATGTTCAAGGATGGCCTGGAGGCGAATACGCCGATCTACTACAGCCTGGCCATTGGCCTGGTGAGCTTCGTGGTGATCAGCCTGCTGTCGCGCCGCCCGGTGGCAGCGGTGAAGCTGGCCTGACCCGCTGGCGGCACAAACGAAAAGGCCGCTGCACCCACCCCGGTGCAACGGCCTTTGGCGTTTTCAGCGGCGCCGTGGCTGGCGCTTGCGCTGTTCTTCATCAGTTGGGATGGGCACCGGCTGCAACGGTGGAGGGATCAGACCCAAGGCAACGGCCAGGTCGTGGAGCCAGTTGTACAGTGCTTTATTCATAATGCCCCCTTGACGGGTCAGCCTCACGGCGAATCAGTCCTGCGATGCGTCATACAGATCATAGCCCTATGAACTACAGTGCGCATGCTCATGTCCTTACAGATAAGGGTGATTGTGCCCCTAATCAAGCGCTTGCTGGGGATTCCGACGGTTGGTTAATCGTTTCCCTTTGTTGCTGCAGCACCGAAGCGTGCGTTAACAACCTGCCAGGCTTCACCCCACCCACCGGCGCAGTTGCTGCTTTACCCAGGGTTCAGCGCTGACCAGCACCACGCCCAACAGCACCAGCAAGGCGCCCACCACAAAATTCACGCTCAGGGGCTCACCCAGCAACACCACACCGAAAGTGACCCCGAACAGCGGCGTGATGAAAGAAAATACCGCCAAGTTCGACGCCAGGTATTTGCGCAGCAGCCAGAACCAGGTCAGGTAACTGATGAACGACACCACAACGCCCTGGAACAGCACGCTGCCAACGGCCAACGGCGTCAGCACAACATTACCGATCTGACCACTGAACAGCGCAATCAGCAGCAAACCGGCAAAGCCCACGCCCAGCTGATAGAACAGCGTCAGCGTGGCCGGCGCCTCGGACAGCCTGGAGCCCCGCACCACCACGGTCGTCGCGCCCCAGGCAAGCCCTGCCAACACGCCGAACGCATCGCCCAGCAGCATGCGCCCATCCATTTCAGCGAACGACAGGCCACCGGCAAACGCCAGGGCGATACCGCCGAAGGCCAGCAGAATACCCAGCCACTGCAGTAACCTCAGGCGCTCGCTGGGCAGCATGAAATGCAGCCCCAGGGCCGTAAACACAGGCGCCGTATAGAGAAACACCGACATATGCGCCGCCGATGTCAGTTTCAGCCCCTCGGCAATGAACAGAAACTCCAGCCCGAACAGCCCACCGGCCAGCAGGCCAGCGCGCCAGGTACTGCCCACCTGCTCCCAGCCGCCTCGCCAGCACACCATAAGGCCTACCAGTACGGCGGCTATGCCGTTGCGCAGCGCCGCTTGCATCACCGGGGCGATGTCCACGGCAGCCGTCTTGATCAGTACCTGCTGGCAACCCCAGATCAGGCACAGCAACAGCATCACCTGAAAGGCGAATGCATCGGGGTTCTTGCGGACCGCGCTCATGGGCGGGCCCCGGCTGAGGGTGTAGGCATGGGTGTCGACTCACCAGAGCAAAAGGGCCGACGATTATCGAATCACCCACGCCCGTATGACCAGCCTTTTAAATGGCACCGCCAGCGATCTGCGCCTTGGATGACACCTGTTCGAACGTGGTTTCGTCCAGCGCATCCGCCTGATCATCCAGCACCTGCCGGGGGTGCTCGAAGCCTGGGATGCTGCTGTCGATCAGGCTCATCAGCCGCGAGCCACGCTCGGTCAGCACGAAGTTCTCGCCATTGCCGCCTTCTTCCTCGGGCCGGGTTTCGATGAAACCACGCCGCAGCAGCAGCTTTTCGTATTCGCAGGCACGGGTTTTAAGGTGGTCCAGGTCCCCTACCGGCTCGCCCTTGGCGGCCAGTGCTGCAGCATGTTGCTCGGCATAGGGGCGTGGGGTGAAGCTCTGACCGTCGCCGTTCTGCACTTCGTGCAACAGCCGCTCGATCAGGTCCCAGTCATAGGTATTGCTCATGGTGAAGCCTCCTGCTGTGGACGTGAGGTACACAGGGTGGGACTCGCCAGGCGCCGGGTGGGTTCAGCGGAATGTCACAGTGGGGGGCGGTTAGGCCTACATAAACGGGAGTAGGATTAGGGTGATGGTTTTTTAGCCCGTTACACTTGTCTATTCCAGTGAACCATTGCAGCCCGCCGCCTCTCCACCCCTCAACACCATCACCGGAGGTAGAAAGGATGAAACCGCTGCTGAACATCGCCTGTGCCGCTACGCTGTGCTGCGCCCTGCCCGCTTGGGCCTGCACGCCGGACGAGGCCACACAGAAACGCGAAGAACTGGCCGGGCTGGTCACTCAGCTGACTGAGCAGAACCCGCAAAAGGCCAAGGAGATCAACGAAGAGTTGCAAGGGATGGAATTGGGCACGGCGAGCAAGGACCTGCCCGACAAGTGCCAACTGATCGACAAGCGAATAATGGAATTGAAAGCGGCCGAGAAGAAAGCTGGCTAATACAGGTGGCGCATCGCGCCCGGGCACGGGTGACCTGGCCGGGTCACCCGTGAAACCCTAGGCGTGATTACTCGGCGGCGGGCTTGCGCTTTTTCAGCGGTGCCAGGCCGTCGGAACTGCTCAAAGGTGCATTGGCCTTGGGCTTGGCCGTAGGCTTGCGCTTGGCAGCAGCCTTTTTGTCACCGGTCTTTTTCTCGGTCTTTTTCTTCTTGCTGCCGACCGCCTTGCCCGATGCCTTGACCTTTTTCGGGCCGCTGTAAGTGCCCTTCACTTCCTTGATCACCCGGCGCTCGAACTGCTGCTTGAGGTAGCGTTCGATGCTGGACATCAGGTTCCAGTCGTTGTGGGTAATCAACGAAATGGCCAGCCCTTCGCCACCGGCCCGGCCGGTGCGGCCCACGCGGTGCACGTACTCGTCACCGCTGCGGGGCATGTCGAAGTTGATGACCAGGTCCAGGCCGTCGATGTCCAGGCCACGGGCGGCAACGTCAGTGGCGACCAGTACCTTGGAGCTGCCTTCCTTGAAACGCTGGATGGCCAGCTTGCGGTCTTTCTGGTCTTTCTCGCCGTGCAGCACGAACGCCTTCACGTCCTTGGCCACCAGGTGACCGTAGATGCGATCAGCCATGGCGCGGGTGTTGGTGAAGATGATTGCCTTGTCGAACGTTTCGTTGGCCAGCAGCCACTGCGCGATCTGCTCTTTATGCTGATCGTGATCGGCGGTAATGATTTGCTGGCGCGTGCCTTCGGCCAATTGCGAAACACTGTTCAGCATCAGGTGTTCCGGGTCTTTCAACACCTTGCCGATGATGTCGCGCAGCGCCGCACCGCCGGTGGTGGCGGAGAACAGCAGGGTTTGCTCGCGGTTTTCGCATTCCTTGCACAGGCGCTCCATGTCCTCGGCAAAACCCATGTCCAGCATGCGGTCGGCTTCGTCGAGAATCAGCACTTGCACATGGGACAGGTCGAGGTTGCCTGCATTGAGCTGCTCCAGCAGACGACCCGGGGTGCCGATCAGCACGTCCGGCACCTTGCGCAGCATCGCGGCCTGTTCCTTGAAGTCCTCACCACCGGTCACCAGGCCCGACTTGATGTAGGTGAACTGGGAGAACAGCTGCACCTGCTTGAGGGTTTGCTGGGCCAGTTCGCGGGTAGGCAGCAGGATCAGTGCCCGGATCTCCACCCGGCGCTCACGCAGGTCGACCAGGCGGTTGAGCAGCGGCAGCACGAATGCCGCCGTCTTGCCGCTGCCGGTCTGCGCCGTGACGCGCAGGTCACGCCCTTGCAACGCCAGGGGGATGGCCGCAGCCTGCACCGGGGTTGGCTCGACGAATTTAAGCTCGGCCACGGCTTTAAGCAGGCGTTCGTGCAGGGCGAATTGGGAGAACACGGAGGTAACCTCAGGCAAATGCGGGAAATTCAGCTGCATAGGGTACCGTTTTCTGCCGCTTTAGCCGAATTTCTTTTGGCAACTTCGCCAGCTTCCGCGCTCTAATAGGGCTTCGTTTGGCAACAAGACTGCAAGCAAGCCCATGGATATCCAACGATTCTGGCGTGACTCCCTCGACCTGTGGGGCACCCTCGACCAACACCCCATGCTGCACGCGGCCATCGGCCTGGCGGTACTGCTGGCGATTTCACTGATTGTCGGGCGCCTGGCGCGGTTTCTGGTGCTGCACGGCGCGCGCCTGCTGGCCCGCCAGCCAGCCCTGAAGTGGCTGGATGACCTGCGCCACAACAAGGTGTTCCACCGCCTGGCGCAGACCACGCCCTCGCTGGTGATTCAGTTCGGCCTGAAACTGGTCCCCGAGCTATCAAACACCGCCCAGCACTTCCTCGGCAACTTCGCCCTGGCCTTCACCCTGCTGTTCATGACCATGGCCCTGTCGTGCCTGCTGGATGCCCTGCTCGACATCTACGCCCGCACCGAACACGCCCGCACTCGTTCCATCAAGGGTTACGTACAGTTGGCCAAGATGATGCTGTGGATCTTCGCCGCCATCGTCATCGTCGCCACCCTGATCGACCGCTCGCCGCTGTTGCTGCTGTCCGGCCTGGGCGCGATGTCTGCGGTGCTGCTGTTGGTGTACAAGGACACCTTGCTGTCGTTCGTCGCCAGTGTGCAGCTGACCAGCAACGACATGTTGCATGTGGGTGACTGGATCGAAATGCCGCAAGTCGGTGCGGACGGTGACGTGGTGGACATCACCTTGCACACGGTGAAAGTGCAGAACTTCGACAAGACCATCGTTTCTATCCCCACCTGGCGGCTGATGAGCGAGTCGTTCCGCAACTACCGCGGCATGCAGCAGTCCGGCGGCCGACGCATCAAACGCAGCCTGTTCATCGACGCCGCCGGCGTACGCTTCCTTACCCCTGAAGAAGAACAGCGCCTGGGCCAGGTGCAATTGCTGGGCGAATACCTCACCGGCAAGCGTGAAGAGCTGCAAACCTGGAACGCAGCACTGGGCGAAGTGGCCGAGCTTGCCGCCAACCGCCGCAAGCTGACCAACATCGGCACCTTCCGCGCCTTCGCCCTGGCCTACCTGCGCAACCACCCCAACGTGCACCCGAACATGACCTGCATGGTGCGCCAGATGCAGACCACCGCCGAAGGTGTACCGCTGGAAATCTACTGCTTCACCACCACCACGGTGTGGGCCGAGTACGAGCGTATTCAGGGGGATATTTTCGACTATTTGCTGGCCGTGCTGCCGGAGTTCGGGTTGAGCCTGTATCAGCAGCCGAGTGGCAATGACATGCGCGTGGGGCTGGCTGGGCGGGCAGTGCAGGCTCCGGAACATGCGCCGCGCAGGCTGGAGCAGATGACTGAAGCGTGACGCGCTGGTCTGGCTTCTTCACTAAAAACAGGCTTGCAGCTAATTCCAGCCAGGCCTGGGCATGTAGTGGTCTACTAACCCCGGACACCTTTTTAGGCGAGAATGCTCGCCATACATAGGTGTTCGATGAGCAGACAACGACGTACCTTCACCCCGACTTTCAAGCGTGAGGCTGCCAGCCTGGTGCTTGACCAAGGCTACAGTTGTCCCGAGGCCGCCAGATCTCTCGATGTAGGTGAGAGCTTATTGCGCCGCTGGGTTACCCAGTTGCAGCTGGAGCGCGGGGCGTTACGCCCACTACCAAGGCGCTCACGCTGGAGCAGCAGACCATTCAGGAGCTTCAGGCCCGTATCAACCGGCTGGAGCTTGAGAAGAAAATATTAAAGGAGGCCACTGCGCTCTTGATGGCCGAGGAACACGGGCGCAGACGTTGAAGTCGATTCGGTAGTTGGCAAAGCACTACCCCGGTCTTGTTATTACGCCCACTTGGCCCGGCGGCGTCATATCGATGTCCGCCGAGTGAACCTACGCAGTCGTGTCAACGAGCTGTTCAACCAAAGTCGTGGCTCAGCGGGCAGTCGCAGTCTGGTTGCCATGCTACGGGATGAAGGCGTTAACGTCGGGCGTTTCAGAGTGAGAAGATTGATGAAGGAACAAGGACTGATCAGCAAACAGCCCGGTTCCCATGCGTACAAGAAGGCCACGGTCGAGCGCCCCGACATTCCCAATGTGCTTGATCGCAAGTTCACCGTGGCTGCGCCAAACAAGGTCTGGTGTGGCGACATCACGTATATCTGGGCAGAGGGTCGCTGGAGCTATCTGGCTGTGGTCTTGGACTTGTACAGCCGCAGAGTGGTGGGTTGGGCGATCTCCACCAAGCCTGATGCGCAACTGGTCGTCAAAGCGCTCGACAGGGCTTGCGAGATGCGTGGCAGACCACAAGGCGTGCTGTTTCACAGCGACCAAGGCAGCCAATATGGCAGCCGTGGTTTCCGCCAGCGGCTCTGGCGATATCGGATGATTCAGAGCATGAGCCGAAGGGGAAACTGTTACGACAACTCGCCCATGGAGCGGCTGTTTCGTAGCCTGAAAACGGAGTGGGTGCCGACAGTGGGTTACATGACGACAGCGTTGGCCGAGCAGGACATCGGCCGCTATCTCATGCAGCGGTACAACTGGATAAGGCCGCATCAGCACAACGGCTTCGTACCGCCGGCGGTTGCGAAAGAAAAACTCAATTCTGTGTCCGGGAATTGTTGACCACTACATACAGACTCTCATCGTCTTGAGTGTGTGCAATTTCTCAATCACCTCCCCCCTGCATGAATAAGCCACCTTTTTCTCGCAGAAGCTCAACCAATGCGGCAGCAGCAGAAGGCAGATAGCCTTCCGCTCTCACAGACACCGCAACAGTCCGCTTCATGGTTGTTTCGATCAGTGGAACCTCCCTGAGTCGAGACATTCCTTGGCCAAACTCAAGAGTCTCACGAGCAAGAAAACTCAGGAGTTGGGTACGAGCAATCAAGCGGGGCAAAAGTGAAATTGAATTGGTTTCGATTTGAACACTTGGCGGTGGAAGCTGCCGTGATATGAAGGCGTTGTCTATCCAGCGCCTAGCCGTAACGGTTGGCCCCGGCAGCACCCACTGATGACGACACAGCTCCTGCTGATCAAACGGCGTCGAGAAAATTGGATGGTCAGCGCTGGCGACGACCACCGCTTCATCCTGGAGCACTGGGTAGATCTTGAGTTCCGGATCGTTAGTGACAAGGGGGCAGATGATTGCATCCAGACGTCCAGCCCTGAGGGACTCCCTCAAGACATCATCCTGGCCAATGGATAGCTTGAGGGTCAGCTTCGGAGCCCTATTTAACAGCTCTTCCGCCAACTGTGGCAGCAAATACTCGGCCATGCTCGCCGCACATCCCAGTCGGATGTTGCCTACCAGGCCATTGGCATAAT
Source organism: Pseudomonas sp. S60 (assembly GCF_016647865.1). Taxonomy (NCBI): domain Bacteria; kingdom Pseudomonadati; phylum Pseudomonadota; class Gammaproteobacteria; order Pseudomonadales; family Pseudomonadaceae; genus Pseudomonas; species Pseudomonas sp. S60. Next base: position 18,884 of record NZ_JACVVH010000054.1, read on the forward strand.
CCCGGACTTCTCGTTCGGTTTCCGCAATGTTGATTCGCAGCTGCTTGCCCCTGGCAAGCAATAGCTCACCTACATCGGTCAGCTTGATCCTTCTGCCGTCTCGCTGAAAAAGCCGGGCACCGAGAGACTCCTCCAAGCGTTGAATGCTTTTACTCAACGCCGGCTGTGATCGGTTGAGCTTCTCAGCAGCTCGTCCAAGATGCCCCGTTTCGGCGATGGTTTCGAAATACGCCAGGTCACGAAAGTCCATGATTCATGAATTTCAGTTATAGGTTTATCGAAAGTAGAAAATAGACTTGATCAGTTCAGGCGTCGATAATTTTTGCTGCCACCTGCGGAATGTCCCTACGTGGAGCTACTGCCTGGAGATACAGCTCGTTGCAATCCTCAAAATCCGCCAAAGCCCTGCGCTCCCTTACCCTCAAGTGGATCGCACTAGCAGGCATCGCCGGAGCGGTGGGGCAGGGTCTTCACGCGTTAGCAGTGCCAGCCGGATTGTTTTTAGGGCCGATGCTCGTCGCCATCACGTTCGGAGTGTGCGGGGCTCAGATGCGCTTGCATCGGCACATTTTCCGCTTCGGCCAAGGCTGCGTTGGTCTATTGGTAGCTCATTCCGTGACCTGGTCAGTTCTGATCTCGTTGGCTCACTCATGGCACATCATGCTTCTCGCTACATTGATCACAGTAGTCTTAAGCGCAGTGGTTGGGCTCGGAACCGTTCGGTACGGTGGCATTCCTGGCAGCACTGCGGCATGGGGAACAGCTCCTGGCGCAGCTTCTGCAATGGTTTCCATGGCCGAAGAATACGGTGCCGATTCACGAGTCGTGGCGACCATGCAGTACGTCAGGGTCGTCTGTGTCGTAATGATTGGCTCGCTGGTGAGTCATTTACTCGGGGCAGCAGGTATTTCTGTGGAAATAGCACCATCAAATGGCCCGGTTCATGGCACTGATTTCTTCAACGTCTTCCTAAGCCTGGCAGTAATTCTGTTCGGAGTTTCAGCAGGTACGAAGATGCCTGCTGGAGCCCTGTTGATGCCGCTCCTGATCGGAGGCGCCTTGCAACTGACGGGAGTGCTAGATATCACGATGCCGGCCTGGCTGCTTGCAATCGCCTACGGCGCCATTGGCTGCTATATCGGGCTGCGGTTCGACCGCGTGACGGTACGATACGTCTTCAAACACTTGCCAGCGATGATTCTGGGCGCAGTGATACTGATCATGCTCTGCGCGTGCTGCGCCTGGCTTTTAGCCTACGCGACAGGCACCGACTTTCTTTCCATGTACTTGGCGACCAGCCCAGGAGGGCTGGATGCCATGGCCATTATCGCGGTGGAGACACATGCCGATGTAGGTATGGTGTTAGCGATGCAGACGCTTCGGCTATTCGGTGTGATTCTGACCGGGGCTTTCTTCGCCAGGCAGATAATCCGCCTGACGCAGAACTGACCCTACCCAACTCATTTGCTCTCGTTTAGCTCCAGTGCCACGAGCAACTCTCGATTACTGCCCCCAAGCAAACTGGTCGCTTGGGCTGCACGTTTAAGCAGTAGCAATCGAGCCGATTGGAGCTGATCTTTGTTGAATCGCTCCGATGGGCCAGACAGCGTCAGAGCGCCTTTGAATTCGTTTCCCACACCAAATACAGGAGCCGAGATTGACGAAGTATCCGGGTCGCGCTCACCGAACGATGTCGCCCAAAACTGCTCTCGAACATCAGCTAGAGCACGATCTGCTGGCGGGCCAAAAGCCCTGAGGATCTTCCCCGAAGCCCCGGCATGCAAAGGAAATCGATCACCCTCATGAATGCTGAAGCGCACTGCACGTTTGGGTTCAACACGGAACAGCACTACCCGGATATCGTTCTCGATCACGTAGAAGGAAGAGGTCTCTCCGCTCTCCTCAGTGAGAGCCTCAAGCACCGGGTAGATCGTGTCTCGCAGCCGGAAAGAGGATTGGTAAATCTGGGCTAACCGCAATGGCTCATGGCCCACAGCATACTGCCCATCTGCCAGGCGCCTGATAAATCCAGCCCTCTCAAGAGAACTCATCAGCCGAAGGATCGTGCTTTTGTACAACCCCGTGCGACGAGCGATTTCAGCCAATGGCAGGGTGCTTCGATCAGGTTCGAAAGCTCCGAGAATAGCAAAGGCTCGATCAACTGCCGCCACCCCCCCGTCAGCATTGTTCTTGGAAGCCTCGGCTACCACAGGTTCATTTTTTTGCGACATCAGACTTCTTCTCGGCACAATCGTGAAAAAGCGGCCCCTGAAAGGGGCCGTTCAGATGGCTGATACCTTACCTGTGAGTACGGTTAGCAGCTAGTCCATTGTCCAGAACGCCGTTCTACTTGACCAGCGTCAAGCATCACGCATGAACAGTCGCAGGGACAATGCCATCACAGCGGCAAAGAACAGGATGCAACCCATAACCATCAGGCCCGCCGTGAAGGACTGGGTGTAGTCCTTCAGGAAGCCCATCAGATAAGGCCCTACAAACCCGCCGAATGCACCAATGGAGTTGATGAGAGCAATACCGCCAGCAGCAGCTTGGCCACTCAGGAACTTCGCCGGCAACGTGTAGAAGATCGTTTTCGCCGAGATCGTACCTACCAGGGCCAGGGTAATGCCTGCCAGCGCCGGAATCAGGGCGTTCATGTTCACTGCGAAAATCAATGCCAAACCGGCCAAGACAAGCGCAACGATCAGGTTAAGTATGCCTCGTCCAGTACGGTCTACATATTTGGCCCAGAACAGCAGACCAATGGTGGAGAAGAAATAAGGTACTGCAGCGACCCATCCAATTAGGCTGATTTCAACGCCCTGCGCTTTCAGCATCTGAGGCAGCCAGATACCGATACCGTAAGTGCCAATAGTGAAGCTGAAGGTGATGGAGCTGAGAATCCAGACTCGTGGATCTTTGAGCGCTGCAGCGAAGCCGTGGCTTTTTTGGGTGCTCGACTTTTCCTTGTCCAACATGCCGGTAAGAGCGTCTTTCTCTTCTTGGGTGAGCCACTTGGCCTCGCTAGGACGATTGGCAAGCACCTTCAGGGTAATGAGTCCCAGGACGCAAGCTGGCAAGCCTTCAATGATGAACATCCACTGCCAACCTGCGAGCCCCCAAGCACCATGCATTTGCAACAGGTAGATAGAAAGCGGGCCACCAACAAGGAATGAGATCGGCGTTGCAACCGTGAACCAAGCCAGCACCCGAGTACGGTATTGGACAGGGAACCACAGCGTGAGGAAGAAAATTACGCCTGGGAAGAAGCCAGCCTCGGCAACCCCCAGAAGGAAGCGAACAACATAGAAACTATAGGGGCCGATTACCAATGCTGTGGCTGCTGCTGCTAGCCCCCACGTGATCATGATACGGGCCATCCAGAGCCGAGCGCCGTAGCGATACATGGCCAAGTTGCTCGGAACTTCGCAAAGACAGTAGCCTACGAACATGATCCCCGCGCCCAGGCCAAACTGAGCGGCAGTAAGCCCCAACTGATCAGTCATCTGCAGGGCTGCGTAACCGACACTGGTGCGATCCAAGTAGTTGAAGAAGTAGGCCAGCGCAAGCAACGGAATTAGCCGCCAGGCCGCTTTCTTCATCGCACGCTGCTGCAGTGGGGTTGTGGCATCAGGTTGCGGCATAGACAAGTGGGTATCCGGGGTCGTGACATTAGCCATGACTGTATCCTCGGTTTTGTTGTTATGAATACCGTGGCTGGATGGGCCATCGGTGAGCGCAGGCCCTCCGGTACGTCCCGTACCTGTAGCGCTGCTGATTTCGCCCGAAAGTCATTTCGAACTGGATGTAGGGACATCTTCGAAAGCGAGCCTCTCAGAGAGACTCGCCACACTTGTAATCAGGCAGATCTGACCGTGCCACTGGCCTCAAGCTGGGCAATCTCGTCATTGCCATACCCGAGTTCAGCTAGGAGCTCTTTCGAGTGACTGCCAAGATCAGGGACGTTTAGCCGGGTGCCGAAACGCTGGCCATCCATTTCAAATGGCAGCTTCGGAACCTTGACCTGCTCACCACTAGGAAGCGTCAACTCGGCCATGCCACCAGACTTATTAAGGTGCTCGTCCTCAAACATATCTTCAGGGCGTTGGATAGGCGAGAACGGCAGCCCGGCTTTCTCACAGAGATCCATCACAGTCTGCTTATCCATCCCAGACAAACGCTCCCGCACCATAGGGATGATTCGGTCGCGAGCCTGAACACGTTGATTGTTCCGACTCAACTCGGCGTCATCACCAAGCTCGGGGAAGTCAAATGCCTCGCAAAACGATACCCACTGTGAGTCGCTGACGACTCCCATAAAGACCTGCTCACCTTCCTGAGCAGTCTCGAACACGTCGTAGATGGCCCACGCCGAAATTCGGCTAGGCATCGGCGCCGCCGCTTTGCCAGTGACGACCTTTTGCATCATGTGCTGAGCGACCAAGAAGGCTGAGTTCTCAAAGAGACCGGTCTGCACAAATTGGCCCCGCCCAGTCTCTTTGCGTTGCAACAGAGCAGCGAGAATAGATACGGTGCTGAACATCCCACCCATCACGTCGTTGACAGAAGCTCCAGCGCGCAGCGGACGTCCGACAGGCCCCGTCATGTAGGCCAACCCCGTCATCATCTGCACCACCTCATCCAGCGCTGTGCGCTTCTCATAGGGGCCTGGCAGGAAACCCTTCATCGAGCTGTAGATGATGTCGGGTTTAATGGCTTTCACCTGGTCATAGCCCAAGCCCAACTTTTCCATCGCGCCTGGGCGGAAGTTCTCGGTGACGACATCTGCGGTTGCGAGCAGCTTCTTCACTGCCGCCATACCCTCTTTGGATTTGATGTCAACCGCAAAGCTCTTTTTGTTGCGGTTGTAGGTCATCCAGTAACCAGCACCGGAGCCCATCAGTCGGCGAGTGTTATCCCCTTCTGGCACCGGCTCCACCTTGATGACTTCAGCGCCAAGATCAGCGAGAAGAAGACCAGAGGTCGGGCCCATCACCATATGGACAAACTCGACGACTCGGATACCAGCCAGTGGCAGAGACTTTTCTTCGTGCTGGCTCATACGGCCTCCTTCGCATAGGTGAAATTCTTACCAACGCCGGCATCAGGGATGAAGCCATATACAGGCTCTCCAGGAAGCCCACGGAGAAGCACTTCACGAGCGGCAACCAAACGATCAATGTCGACGCCGGTCTTCAGCCCCATGGACTCCAGGAGATACACCAGGTCTTCTGTAACGATGTTGCCCGATGCACCTGGGGCGTATGGGCAGCCGCCCAGACCACCTTGAGAACCATCGAACGTCTTCACACCCGCTTCTAGCGCAGCGACTACGTTGGCCAGGCCTTGGCCACGGGTGTTATGGAAGTGAGCACTTCCAGCGAGAGCGCCGAGTTCCTGGAACAGTCGAGTGAAGAGTCGACGTACCTGGGTTGGATTGGCGTAACCAACGGTGTCGGACAGACCGACCTCATCGACCCCCAGCTCCGCCATTTTCAGGGCAATGGCAATTGTTTCGTCATCAGTCACGACACCTTGGAGCGTGCAACCGAACGCCGTCGACAAGCCCGCCTCGATCTGCACATGCGGGAATCGCTCATTGCGCAGAGCTACGACTGCTTGAACTTCATCGAAGACCTGAGCATGTGTCTTACGGATGTTCGAGATGGAGTGCTGCTCGCTCACGGAGATGGGCAGAGTGATCTTATGGATGCCAGCGTTGAAAGCTGCTTCCGCGCCCTTCAAGTTCGGCACTAGCGCAGTGACGAAAAGATTCGGCAGGGTCAGGGCATGGGCAACGACTTGTGCAGTATCGGCCATCTGCGGAAGCAGCTTCGGGGATACAAACGAGCCTACTTCGATTTCTTTCAAGCCAGCGTTTGCCAGAGCCGAAATCCACTCCAGTTTCAGCTCAGTGGGCATGGTGGCCTTGACGCTCTGCAAGCCATCCCTAGGCCCGACCTCGCTGACGAGGATGTCGATTTCTGTCGGTTCTTTCACGGAGGTTCTCCTGTTGCTGGGGAGAGCCTGCCCGAACATTCATGCATTGCAGCTGCAGGGTGAAGCGCTGTTTTTTATGATTGTTCTGTCAGGCAGAATTACGTTCTGTTTTAGTATCTACCCACAATTTCATACCTGTCAACGGCACAGTCGATGAACGGATCACGCTCCCGAGCGGTACGAGTACGGTGAAGGAGTTAGCGACTGATGAGACTTGACAGAGCGGAAAATAGCTTGGAAAGTGTTCTACCAAGAGCAATGACGTTCTATCTAGCAGAACAAAAAGCTCGAAACAACAAGATATCCCAGGCAACGTACACTGATGCAACTGGCACAGACCTCTGCCGTTTGAGCCTCAGCGTCGCATGCCTGTTTTCACATGGAGATTTGCCATGAGCCTGTACGCCCCTCCCGAGGAACGCCCAACAGAAGTATTCAGCAGACTGCCGAAAGAGTTTTGGCGTGATGGTGATTCCGACTGGGTCAGAGCTAACAAGCCAGGCCAGCAAGTCGCGAGCTTCTTGGAAGGGCCCTCCTTCGACCAGGCAGGCAATCTCTATGTCACTGATATCCCTTATGGCCGAATCTTCCGGATTTCCCCACAAGGTGACTGGGAGCTGGTTGTTGAATACGACGGCTGGCCTAACGGCTTGAAAATCCATCGTGACGGACGGATCTTCATTGCCGACTACAAGAACGGGATCCTCGTTCTCGATCCGATCAGCAAACGCATCGAGCCATTCCTGACGCATCGCCGGAGTGAAAGCTTCAAGGGTGTAAATGATCTGTTCTTTGACGGGCAAGGGCACCTCTTCTTCACCGATCAAGGTCAGACGGGCATGCACGATCCAACGGGTCGAGTTTTCCGCTACGACCTGGAGCAACAACGCCTGGATTGTCTGCTGGATAACGGCCCTAGCCCTAATGGCCTGGTGATGGATCTTCAAGAGAAAGCGTTATTGGTTGCGATGACTCGCGGGAACGCAGTCTGGCGTCTTCCGCTACAACCCGACGGCACTACTACCAAGGTGGGTATCTTCACGGCCATGGCAGGGGGCGTGAGTGGCGCTGACGGTATGGCGCTCGATGAGTCAGGCAATCTGTATGTCTGCGATGCGGGCAATGGTTGCGTGTGGGCATTCGACTCGCACGCCATGCCCCTCTATCGATTCAAGTCATGTACCGAGGGTCGCACTCTCACCAACCTCGCCTTTGGTGGGGAAGGTAATCGCAGCCTGTTCATCACTGACTCATCAACAGGGCACATCTTGAGGGCTGATCCTGGCCACTCAGGAAAGCGGATGTTCTCGCACGCTTCATCTTAAGGATTAGTGCTGTAGCCCTGTGCAAATGGCGCACGGACTTTGCTCGCCCCCCAAAAGAGCCCGGCGAGCCTTTCGACTCATACAAAACAGATAATAAGAGGGCAACATGCTCACACTCTTGAGCTACACAATGATCGTTTGCTTCATGTACCTCGTCATGAGCAAACGACTGTCACCACTGGTTGCCCTCATCCTGGTGCCAGTTGCATTCGCCAGCCTGGGTGGGTTTGCAACCCAGCTTGGGCCAATGATGTTCGATGGCGTGAAGATGCTGGCCCCAACCGGGATCATGCTGACCTTCGCGATCCTCTACTTCTGCATGATGACCGATGCGGGCCTGTTCAACCCCCTGATCAAGCTGATCCTCAAGTGTGTGAAAGGCGATCCCCTGAAGATTGTCATCGGCACTGCTGTGCTCGGAATCTGCGTGGGCCTGGATGGCGATGGTGCCACAACTTATATCATCACCACCGCAGCACTTCTTCCGCTGTATCGACGCACAGGGATGAGCCTTCAGGTTCTGGCCACCGTTCTGTTGCTGACCAACGGCGTGATGAACATCCTCCCTTGGGCGGGGCCCTTCTCGCGTGCGGCAAGCGCCATGCACGTAGACATCACTGAACTGTTCATCGAGATGCTGCCGCTCATGATCGCTGGAGCGGGCTGGGTGATTTTCGCGGCCTTCTATCTCGGTGGCCGGGAACGCCGTCGTCTGGGTGTCGTACAACTCGATCATGATGAGGTCATGAGCCACTTCACCGAGTTCAAACTGACCGACTGGCGCTTCCTCTTCAACGCTGTACTCACCATCACGCTGATCACCATGATGATGCTCAGCCTCATGCCCCTCCCGATCCTCTTTATGCTCGCCTTCGGCCTGGGCGTCTTGGTGAATTTCCCGAGAGTCAAAGACCAAAAGGAAGTCATCGGAAAATACGCCGACAACGTCATGGCGGTAACCCTGCTGATCTTCGCCGCTGGCATCTTCGTCGGAATCATGTCCGGCACAGGGATGATCAAGGCGATCTCGGAAAGCCTGATCCATGTGATCCCTGAATCCGCTGGCCATTTCATGTCAGTCATCACGGCCTTCCTCAGCATGCCTTTCACCTACGTACTGACGAACGACGCTTTCTACTTCGGGATTCTCCCCATCCTGGCCGAGACTGCTAGCCATTACGGCATCGGCGCTAAAGAAATGGCCATCGCCGGTTTGATCGGGCAGCCAGTACATCTGCTCAGTCCACTGGTTGCCTCAACCTACCTGCTCTGTGGACTGCTCGACCTGGACTACGGTGACAACCAGCGAGCGTCCATCGGCTGGAGCATCGGTACGTGCCTCGTGATGTTCGTAGCGGCTATCGCGATTGGCACCATCGACGTTTGGGTTGAGCCTGTATCAGCAGCCGAGTGGCAATGACATGCGCGTGGGGCTGGCTGGGCGGGCAGTGCAGGCTCCGGAACATGCGCCGCGCAGGCTGGAACAGATGACTGAGGCGTGACGCGCTGGCCTCGCTGCCTCCATATAAACAAGCCCGCAGCTAATGCCGGCCAGTTAGACCCCAGGGCTGCTTTGCAGCCCATCGCCGGCTAGCCAGCTCCTACCGGATTGCGCCAGCCTCAGGAAAGTCATAACTCCTGTGGGACCCCTCCTTCAGCTGCCTTTCATCATACCCAGCTCAGCGTCATCAAGTAGTGCTTTGGCCAGCGCGCAGAGGTAGTGCGAGGCCCAGATGAGCTGGGGCTTGTCTTCCATCAGCCCATCGATGGTCAGGTCGCGGGCGTAACCCATCAGTTCCGAGGCTTGCTCGCGGGCGCTCTGGCAAGGGATGCCAGGTTCAATGCGAAACAGTGCATGAGTCTGGTTTTCACCTTGATAGAACGTGGTTTTGCCCACAGTGAAGTTAATGTCTTCGATAGCCACAAAATCATCTCCCTCAAGTTGCAGGTGCCTGGGCCGCGCCGATCACCGGCAAGCTAGCCACTCGAAGGATCAGCCCAGGCAGATAATGACGCCGTTAGTGCATCGCCTGCAGATCTGTTGGTTTCTGAACATGAGCCAGCGCAACATCGAGCAACCTGCGAAGGGCCTCCAGTTCGTGCATCGACGACATCATCAGCAAAGAGACGGGTGATTTCGGCAACATCGATACTGCCTGCTGAGCCACGGCCTCTGCACATAGCGCATGGTCCGTAGCCATCAACATTGTGTCTTCAAGAGAGTGGAAGTTGCAGGGCGGATCAGGGACGATTTTCAGCATGGTGTAACCCTCAATTTGCGTTTGGGGACCACCGCCATTCGCTGTCAAACAAAGGGTGGCAGCTGTGCACGGGTTGACAGACCGGTCAAATTGAGAAACCCGGCGCACCCGAGGGTGCCCCATGCACAGCCGCCATTGAAGGCAAACCATGGATTGTAATTTGAGTCGGCCTGTCAAAGCCGGTCGCTGGATAACAACGACCGGCTGAGACTAGTAGCCAACTCGGAGCACTACAATGGCCGAGAGTATCTTTGGGAAATGGACTACAAGATAGCGGAATAGTCTGATTTCTGAGGGAGCCTACTTGCCGACGATGGGCCGCAAAGCGCCGCCAGCAACTGATCACGAGGCCGCTGGCGCACGCTCCCGGCAATCCACAGAAAGAGCGGCAAGGCTTGCTGCAAGTTCGCTTTTGCGAAAGGGTTTGCTGAGCCGCGGCAGCTCCGGGTCAAGGCCTTCCCGTTCGGCATAGCCGGAGACCAGCAAGATCGCGGTTCCAGGCTGTGAAGCACGAACCACCCGGGCCAGGTCTGTGCCGTTGATGCCCGGCATGAGGTGGTCGGTGATCAACAGATCGAATACCTGCCCGCTGGCCATCAGTTGCATGGCCTCTTCACCTGACCCAGCCTCGATCACGCGGTAACCCAGCTCGGCCAGCATGTACGAAGTGCTCGCCCTGACCAGTTCTTCATCGTCCACCAGCAGTGCTATGCCGTGCGTTGACGCCGGCTTTGGCACCTCGACATTGCGCAATGCCGGTGACGGCACGGTCATGCAGCGCGGCAACCACAGTTCCACATTCGTACCGGCATCCGGCGAACTCTGAATGGTGAGGGCACCATTCAACTGCAATGCCAGGCCATGCACCATCGAAAGGCCCAGGCCAGTCCCTTTACCCACACCCTTGGTGGAAAAGAACGGTTCTACAGCCCGACCAAGCGTGGCTGCATCCATGCCAGTCCCCGTATCTGCGACAGTCAAATAGAGATATTCACCTGTCGGCAGCTTGGAACGATGCCCGTCGCCAACCAGCGCCGTGCAGGCAGAAATCCGCAGGATGCCGCCGCCAACCATGGCGTCACGGGCATTCACGGACAGATTCAGAAGCGCCATCTCCAGCTGGTTCTGGTCGGCGATAGCGGCAGGCAGGTTCGCTGGAGCATCGACGATTACCTTTATTTTTGGCCCGGTCGTGCTGGCCACCAGGTCGCCCATGTCGGTGAGCAGCTTCGCCACGTCGACCGGTGCTGTCTGCAACGGCTGCCGGCGCGCGAAGGCAAGCAGCCTTTGGACCAGTGTCTTGGCACGCTCGGCCGATTGCATGGCGCCCGAGATAAGACGTTGCTCCCGATCGCCTCCAACGCCGCGCCGCTGGAGCAGATCAAGCGTGCCGACGATGGGTGTGAGCAAGTTGTTGAAGTCATGGGCGACACCGCCGGTGAGCTGCCCCATCGCTTCCATCTTCTGGCTCTGGCGCAGCGTGTTCTGAACCTCCTCCCGCTCCGCAACCGCCTGGATAATTCGCCCCTCCAGCGTGTCGTTCAACTCTCGCAGTTTCTCTTCGGCAGCTTTGCGCGCAGTGATTTCAACCGCCGTACCGGTGATACGCACACAGACACCGGTCGCATCGAACACCCCGCGCCCCTTTGCGGCGATCCAGCGAATGATGCCGTCCTCACGGCCAATCGTCCGGTAGTCTACCTCGTAGAGCGCGCGACGTCCTGGATCAGCCGCAGCCAGGAAGGCATCAATGGTCGCGTCACGGTCCTCGGGGTGCAAACCATCGTAGAAGTCTTGCAGCGTGACCGAGACGTTAGCCGAGATACCGAACATCGCTTTGGTTTGTGAAGGCCAAACCAGGGTGTCGTGGACCAGGTCCACGTCCCAGAACCCCACATCGGCATGATCCACGGCAAGGCGCAACCTCGCCTCGCTGATGCGAATCGCGGAATCCGTTCGTGCTCGATGCACGATCAGCCCGACCGTATGGGCCACGAACTCGATGATCTCGATATCTGCCGACACGGGCTCACGCAGTTCACGGTGATAAAGGACGAAAGCACCCAGTAGCCCCCCCTGCGCTGAACGGATGGGGATTGACCAACAAACGAACAGCCCATACCCGACCGCCAGTTCGCTGTACTCGTCCCAGCCTGGGTTGCTCGTACGGTCGGCCGCTGCTGCCAAGGCGTTCTGGCTGGACAACGAACGGGCGATGGCAGCGGCTTTGGCTGCGTCAATGTAAGCGCTAGGCAAACTCGGGCCGGCGCAATGTTCAAGGTAGTCGCTGTCGTCCCTGACAAGCACGATGCCGCCCAAGAACCCAGACGTTGACAGCGCTTCCACCTCACGGACGATTGCATCCAGCGTGACCTCCAGGGTCGTTGGTTCTACAGCAAGCGCCAGGATCCGGTTCTTGGCGGCCCCCACTGCTGCCTCGCGATTGCGGGCCTGGGTCAAGCGCGCGTTCTCGATCGCGATCGTTGCCAGGCGCGCCAGGCTTTCCAGTAGTTTGATCGTATCGGGATCATGATCACGAACGTCCGACCAGTAGGCGCCCAGCGCCGAGATTGGAACCGGTCTACCGATGGGTACCATCACCAAGCTGCGGACAAAGGTTGGCGCGTAGGCGCCTTTGGGGATACGCGGGTCCACCGAAACGTCCCGAATCGCAACGGTTTCACCGTGGCGCATTGCCCAACCAGAAATACACTCGTCGGCCACGAAGCTTTGGCCCTGCCAGAGCGAAGAGACTGCGTCTTCGGCTACATAGGAACAGCGGCCTTCATTTTCGAGAATAACCGCAATACCCTGCGCGCCTACCGCAGCGCGCACTGTATCCCTCAATACAGCGACCACCTGGTCCACCGAAACGGCACAGGTCAGCCGCTCACTGGCCTCAAGCACATGGGACAGGCGGTCGCCGCCGATCAGGTCGCTGGGAACACAAAGCAAAAGGGATCTCCCAACGGCCTCGCAATGCTGTAGCGCGGCATGGTTCAGATTGAATGGGGAAAACAGAGACGCAAGCGCGACGTGCTTTGCGCGATTGGAGGATTCAAGTCTCCCAGAAAATCGCTTATCAAGCATCATCCCGGCCAGGGTTTACGACGAGCTATTATCAACGCTCGAACAAGATAAAGCCCTAGAACTCCACCTTGCCTCGCCCCGCCTTCACCGTACTTCGCTTGGCCTTGCCTTCCAGCCGCCGCGTCTTCGACCCCAGCGTCGGCTTGGTAGGGCGGCGTTTTTTCTCCACCTTCCCGGCACCCATGATCAGCTGTACAAGCCGCGCCAGCGCATCAGCGCGGTTCTGCTCCTGGGTGCGGTACTGCTGGGCCTTGATGATCAACACCCCGTCGCTGGTAATCCGGCTATCGCGCAGCGCCAGCAGCCGCTCCTTGTAGAACTCGGGCAGCGACGACGCCTTGATGTCGAAACGCAGGTGCACGGCGCTGGACACCTTGTTGACGTTCTGCCCCCCCGCGCCCTGGGCGCGAATGTAGGTCAGTTCGATATCGGCATCGGGCAGGTGCACGTTGTTGGAGATGGTCAGCATGGCAGGGCCTTCGTGGTTGCGGGCATTATCACACCGTTCAAGGGGCTGAGTCGCCATTGGGTGTTCAGTCAGGGGCGCGGGGGACTAGTGGGGAGCCATAGCTCATTGCCATAACTAATCCTCGCGTCATGCCATGGCACCCTCTATCATCGCGCCCTTATGCCCGCTGGGCGGGCCGGTGGCAGGTGTGGAGACGCTCGGTCTCGCAGGCGAAACCTTTATCAATGCGGGCACCTGTGTGCGCTCACACCCGTCTCCCACAAAACGGTCGGTGTGAGGGCCGACGCGGTTTGCGTAATGGCAGCCATGGGCAGGACGTGATTTTTGTGATGGCGCGCAGAGCGAGCGCCGCCCGCGCGGCGCATCGCGAGCTTTGCTCGCTCCTACGTTTGT
>NZ_JACVVH010000055.1:0-32076 GCF_016647865.1 Pseudomonas sp. S60
GTGAACACCTCAAAAATTGGATAGGTGTCCAACTTTTGTGGGGCAGTCCAGGACTGGACTGCGCAACGCCGCAACCTAGAGGGCTGGTTCATCCGCTGTGGCAGGGGGCATTCTGCACCTCCTGCCTGGTCACTCAGATCTCTACCTGCGTTCCTAACTCGATCACCCGGTTAAGCGGCAGGTTGAAGAACCTGAGGTTGCCGTTGGCGTTCTTCAGCAGGAACGCGAACAGGTTGCCCCGCCAGCGCGACATGCCCTCCAGCCTGGAGGCGATGACCGTCTCGCGGCTCAGGAAATACGTGGTGCGCATGGGCGTGAAGTCCAGGTCGTCCAGGTGGCACAGCTTCAACGCTGCCGGCACGTCAGGCTCGTCCATGAAGCCAAAGTGCAGCACCACCCTGAAGAAACCGTCGCCGTAGGCCTCCACTTCGAAACGCTCCTGCTCCGGCACCCGCGGCCGGTCCTCGCTGAGCACGGTCAGCAGCACCACCTGGCTGTGCAGCACCTGGTTGTGCAGCATGTTGTGCAACAGCGCATGGGGCACCGCGTCGGACCGGGCCGTGAGAAACACCGCAGTGCCCTCTACCCGGTGTGGCGGTTGGATGCGGATGCTGCTGATAAACAACGGCAGCGGCAGCGCGCCTTCGTCTATGCGCTCCACCAGGATCTGCTTGCCGCGCTTCCAGGTACTCATCAGCAGGAACAGCACGCCACCGGCCAATACCGGGAAGGCGCCGCCCTGTACGATCTTCGGCACGTTGGCAGCAAAGAACAGCCCGTCGACCAGCAGGAAACCCACCAGGATCGGCACGGCCAGCATCGGCGGCCACTTCCACAGCAACAGCATCACCGCAGACACCAGGATGGTGGTCATCAGCATGGTCCCGGTCACAGCCACCCCGTAAGCCGCCGCCAGTGCCCCAGATGACTCGAAGCCGATCACCAGCAGCACCACCCCTACCATCAACGTCCAGTTCACGGCGGCAATGTAGATCTGCCCCTGCTCGTCACTGGAGGTGTGTTGAATATGCATGCGCGGAATGTAACCCAGCTGGATGGCCTGGCGGGTGAGGGAGAACGCCCCCGAGATCACCGCCTGGGAGGCGATGACGGTGGCCAGCGTCGACAGGCCTACCAGCGGCAGCAGGGCCCAGCCCGGCGCCAGCAGGTAGAACGGGTTGCGCGCTGCCTCCGGGTTCTGCAGCAGCATTGCACCCTGGCCGAAATAGTTGAGCACCAACGCAGGCAGCACCAGGGCGAACCAGGCCCGGGCGATGGGCTTGCGACCGAAGTGGCCCATGTCGGCATACAGCGCCTCGGCACCGGTCAGGGCCAGCACCACCGCCCCCAGAATGGCCACGCCCATGCCTGGGTGGACGACGAAGAAGTTCACCGCCCAGCCCGGGTTGAAGGCCTTGAGCACTTCGGGTGTTTGCAGAATGCCGTGCACGCCAAGGGCTGCCAGCACCAGGAACCAGGTGACCATGACCGGGCCGAAGAGCTTGCCGATTTTCTCGGTACCGTGTTTTTGCACCAGAAACAGCGCCACCAGCACTACCAGCGAAATGGGCACCACCCAGTGGTCGATGCCATCGAACGCCAGGCCCATGCCCTCTACCGCAGACAGCACCGACACGGCCGGGGTGATCATGCTGTCGCCGTAGAACAGCGACGCGCCGATCAGCCCGCATATCACCATCAGCGTGCGCAACCGCGGGTAGGCCGACGTGGCCCGCCGCGCCAGTGCAGTCAGCGCCATGGTGCCGCCCTCGCCCTGGTTGTCTGCGCGCAGGATGAACATCACATACTTGAACGACACCACCCATAACAGCGACCAGAGGATCAACGACAGGATCCCCAACACACCTTCATGGTTGACCGGTACCCCATAGCCGCCGGTAAAGACTTCCTTGAGGGTATACAACGGGCTGGTGCCGATATCGCCATAAACCACCCCGACCGCCGCCACCAGCAGGCCCAGCGACCGCGTCGCGCCCTGCTTACCTGCGTGCCCGCCCTCGGCGTGACTGCTTGCCTGAACCATCGACCACTCCCGCAGACGGCCTTCAAGGCCCTTGTTGTTCACTTCCACGCAGGCCATCCGCAGCGGCCTGACGCAACGGCGCGAAGCATAGCGCAGCGTTCGTCGTATTTCTGCTGGTCAAGCGACCTTGTGCTCGCTAGAATTGCGCACTTTTTGATCAGAGGCGCCGAAAGCGCCCGTCAAGCTCGCCCCCGATTCCGGCCGGGCGACCTGCATTCAATACCGAGGTTAGTCATGTCCACCACGCCCGCCACCCCCAAGGTAGGTTTCGTAAGCCTGGGTTGCCCCAAAGCCCTGGTCGATTCCGAGCGCATCCTGACGCAGCTGCGCATGGAAGGCTACGAAGTCGTGCCCACTTATGAAGATGCCGACGTTGTGGTGGTCAACACCTGCGGCTTCATCGACAGCGCCAAGGCCGAGTCGCTGGAAGTGATTGGCGAAGCGATCAAGGAAAACGGCAAGGTCATCGTCACCGGCTGCATGGGTGTCGAGGAAGGCAGTATCCGTGACGTGCACCCAAGCGTGCTGTCGGTGACCGGCCCGCAGCAGTACGAGCAGGTGGTCAATGCCGTGCACGAAGTGGTGCCGCCGCGCCAGGATCACAACCCGCTGATCGACCTGGTGCCGCCACAGGGTGTGAAGCTCACACCGCGCCACTACGCTTACCTCAAGATCTCCGAGGGCTGTAACCACAGCTGCAGCTTCTGCATCATCCCGTCCATGCGCGGCAAGCTGGTCAGCCGCCCGGTGGGTGAGGTGCTGAGCGAGGCCGAGCGCCTGGTAAAGGCCGGTGTGAAGGAGATCCTGGTGATTTCCCAGGACACCAGCGCCTACGGCGTAGACGTCAAGTACAAGACCGACTTCTGGAACGGCCGCCCGGTCAAGACCCGCATGCTCGAACTGTGCGAGGCACTGAGCAGCCTGGGTGCCTGGGTTCGCCTGCATTACGTGTACCCGTACCCGAACGTTGACGATGTGATCCCGCTGATGGCGGCCGGCAAGATCCTGCCGTACCTGGACATCCCGTTCCAGCATGCCAGCCCCAAGGTGCTCAAGGCGATGAAGCGCCCGGCGTTCGAGGACCGCACCCTCGCCCGCATCAAGCAATGGCGCGAGCAGTGCCCGGAGCTGGTGATCCGTTCCACGTTCATCGTCGGTTTCCCGGGCGAAACCGAAGAAGACTTCCAGTACCTGCTGGATTGGTTGACCGAAGCCCAGCTCGACCGCGTGGGCTGCTTCCAGTATTCGCCGGTGGAAGGCGCGCCTGCCAACGACCTGGGCCTTGCCGAGGTACCGGATGACATCAAGCAGGGCCGTTGGGACCGCTTCATGGCTCACCAGCAAGCCATCAGTAGCGCCCGCCTGCAACTGCGTATCGGCAAGGAAATCGACGTGCTGATCGATGAAGTGGAAGAGCAGGGCTCGGTTGGCCGCAGCTTCTTCGATGCACCCGAAATCGACGGCAGCGTGTTCATTGATGGCGACCATGGCTTCAAGCCGGGCGACAAGGTGCGCTGCCGGGTGGTAGATGCCGATGAGTACGACATGTGGGCCGAGCCGATCTGACCATGAGCCAGCTCCCAACCCTCGAGACGCCACATCTCAGCGATTACCCGGAGCTGGTGCAGGTTTGGGAAGATGCGGTGCGCGCAACTCACGACTTCATGCCCCAGGGCTACATCCTGCTGCTGCGCGACAAGATCTTGCGCCAGTACCTGGACGCCGTGATGCTGGTGTGCTGCCGGGCGCCAAACGGCAGTATCCAGGGTTTTATCGGGGTGGCCCAAGGCCGCGTGGACATGCTGTTCGTGGCCCCTGCCTGGCATGGCCATGGAGTAGGCAAGCGGTTGCTGCGGCACGCCGTCAGCGTACTGAATGCCCAGACGCTGGACGTCAACGAGCAGAACCCCAAGGCCCTGGGCTTCTACCTGCATGAAGGGTTCGAAGTGACCGGCCGCTCGCCAACCGATGGCCTGGGCCAGCCCTACCCGTTGCTGCACATGCGTTTGCGCAAAACGGTGTGATTGCCACAGATTCCCGCCCCTCAACCGCGCGGGAAGGTACAATGCAGGCTCTTTTTGCCTTTGCGAACCGCCGTCATGTCCGAACCCACCCGCCTGTCCAAACGCCTTGTCGAGCAGCTTGGCTGTTCTCGTCGCGAGGCCGAGCTGTATATAGAGGGGGGCTGGGTGACGGTCGACGGTGTGGTGGTCGAGCAACCGCAGTTCAAGGTTGAACAGCAAAGCGTCGCCCTCCTGCCTGGCGCCCGCGCCGAAACACTGGAGCCGGTTACCCTGCTGCTGAACCAGCCTGCCGGCCAGGATACCGAGAGCGCCCGCGTAAGCATGGGCATGGATAGCCTGAGCGAGGCCCACCGTGAAGGCGTGCGCGCCCTGCACGGCCACTTTGCCCGCCAGGCCTGCGTAGCGCCGCTTGAACCCGGTGCCAGCGGCTTGCAGGTGTTCACCCAGGATTGGCGGGTGACCCGCAAGGTCAATGCCGACCTGCGCCGTCTGGAGCAGGAATTCGTCGTCCAGGTGCGCGGTGAAGCCAGCCCGCAGGCATTGGAACGCCTGTCGCGGGGCGTAATGCGTAATGACCGTGAATTGCCCAAGGCCAAGGCCAGCTGGCAGAACGAAACCCATCTGCGCCTGGTGCTGAAAAACCCTCAACCTGGGCAAATCTCCGAGCTGTGCGCCTATCTGCGCCTTGAGCTGCTGGGCATGCGCCGCATCCGCCTGGGGGGTGTGTCCATGGGCAAGCTGCCGCTTGGCCAATGGCGCTACGTGGCGGCAACCGAACGCTTCTAAGCAACACGCCGCGCTGGTGCGCGGCACCTGAACAGGATTCTGCAGCAATGAACCACAACGACGTCCTGCGCAGCCTGCGCTACATGCTCAAGGTGAACGACGCCAAGATGGCCGAAATCATCGGGCTATCCGGCCTCGACGTGCATCCCCTGGTGCTGGCGACCTACGTGAAAAAAGAGGAAGAAGAAGGCTTCGTGCGTTGCCCTGAACGGGTAATGGCGCACTTTCTGGACGGCCTGGTCATCTACCGCCGCGGTAAGGATGACAGCCGGCCAGCGCAGCCAATCGAGCTGCCGGTTACCAACAACCTCATCCTCAAGAAACTGCGGGTAGCCTTCGAGCTGAAGGAAGACGACCTGCACGCCATCCTCAAGTCAGTGGACTTCCCCGTCAGCAAACCCGAGCTGAGCGCGCTGTTCCGCAAGGTTGGCCACGAGAACTACCGTGCCTGCGGCGACCAGCTGCTGCGCAACTTCCTCAAGGGCCTTACCCAGCGCGTGCGCGGCTGAATGACCATGCAGCATACGGTAAGCCCGGTCGGCATCGTGCGCTCCTGCTTCAAGGAAAAGTTCGCCATACCGCGCCAGCCGCAGTTGGCACCGGCTGCACGGGGGGTGCTGGAGCTGCTGCCGCCGTTCGATCAGGGTGATGCTGTAGACGGCCTGGAACAGGTCAGCCACGTCTGGTTGCTGTTTCTGTTCCACCAGGCCCTTGAAGAAAAGCCGCGGCTGAAAGTGCGGCCCCCGCGCCTGGGCGGCAACAAGAGCATGGGGGTGTTTGCCACCCGTGCCACCCACCGGCCCAACGGTATCGGCCAGTCGGTGGTCCGCCTCGAGGGTGTGGAGCCCGGGCGTTTGCTGCTGTCGGGCATCGACCTGCTCGATGGTACCCCGGTGCTGGACATCAAACCCTATGTGCCCTACGCCGACACCGTCGCCGATGCCCGTAACCAGATGGCCAGCCAGCCACCTGTAGCGATTGCCGTGCAGTGGGGCGACGCTGCCCTGGCGCAGGCTCGCGAGCATACCCTGCGCCTGGGGCAACCCGTGGCAGACCTCATTGAGCAATGCCTGGCCCAAGACCCACGGCCTGCCTACCAGGTGCCAACGCCGGAGCGGGTATACGGGGTGAAGTTCTGGGACGTGCAGGTGCGTTGGCATTACCCGCAAGCGCAGGTTATTCGGGTGCTGGAGGTGGTGCTGGCCTGATTCGGGCCAACCTGCAAGCGCACACCGAGGGTAAATAAGCAGGCATGAAAAAGGCGACCTCACGGTCGCCTTTTTCGTTTCGCTATCCAGAGATCAGCGAGCAGGGCCTTCAGCGACACCCAGGTCGTCGGTAGGACGGGTATCAATCAGCGGGCCGCCGCCGGAGGCCAGCTCCGAAGCCAGCTTGTCGTTGTCCATTTCCTTGACCCACTTGGCAACCACCACGGTGGCCACGGCGTTGCCGACCAGGTTGGTCAGTGCACGCGCTTCGGACATGAAGCGGTCGATGCCGAGGATCAGGGCCAGGCCGGCAACCGGCAGGTGGCCAACGGCGGACAGCGTAGCCGCCAGCACGATGAAGCCCGAACCGGTCACGCCAGCAGCACCCTTGGATGCGACCAGCAGCACCAGCAGCAGGGTGATCTGGTGGGTGATGTCCATCGGGGTGTCGGTGGCCTGGGCAATGAACACGGCCGCCATGGTCAGGTAGATCGAGGTGCCGTCCAGGTTGAAGGAATAGCCGGTGGGGATCACCAGGCCAACCACCGATTTCTTCGCACCCAGGCGCTCCATCTTGGCCAGCATGCGCGGCAGGGCCGATTCCGACGAGGAAGTACCCAGCACGATCAGCAGTTCTTCACGGATGTAGCGGATCAGCTTGAGGACGCTGAAACCATGGGCGCGGCAGATGCCGCCCAGTACCACCAGCACGAACAGCAGGCAGGTGATGTAGAAGCACGCCATCAGGTAGCCCAGCTGTACCAGCGAACCTACGCCGTACTGGCCAATGGTGAACGCCATGGCGCCCATTGCGCCGATCGGGGCCAGCTTCATGATCATGTTGATGATGTTGAACATGACATGGGCGAAGCGGTCGATCATGTCCAGCAGCGGCTTGCCGTAGCTGCCCAGGCGGTGCAGGGCGAAGCCGAACATCACCGAGAACATCAGCACCTGCAGGATATCGCCGTTGGCGAAGGCGCCCACCACGGTGTTGGGAATGACGTTGAGCAGGAAGCCGACGGTGGTCTGCTGCGCGCCGGCGGCGGCATAGGCGGCCACACTGCTGGCGTTCAGGGTGCTGACGTCGATGTGCATGCCAGCGCCTGGCTTGACCACGTTGACGACGACGAGGCCGATGAGCAGGGCGACGGTAGAGACGATTTCGAAATACAGCAGCGCGTAGCCGCCGGTCTTGCCGACCGACTTCATGCTCTGCATGCCGGCGATGCCGCTGACCACGGTGCAGAAGATGATCGGGGCGATGACCATCTTGATCAGTTTGACGAAGCCATCACCCAGCGGTTTGAGGGCGACGCCTGTTTCTGGGTAGAAGTGGCCGAGCAGAATACCGATGGTGATGGCGACCAACACCTGGACATACAGGGATTTGTACAGCGGCTGACGTGTCGTCATGGCTAAATTTCCTCGAGTGCGCCGGTTCACCCTTCCCAGGGTGGTGCGGCACCTGAATCGCTAACCCTCCTGCACATGGAGGGATTTGTCGTTGTGTTCGAGCTGCCTTGGCAGGCCTCTGCTGATATGGATAGCAAAGGTGGTGCCAAAATGCCCACGATAGGTGCAATGGCAGTATTTACGGGCATTTCGTGCCCAACGACGGGGCGACACTGCAGAGGATATGGCGGGTTTCCGCCCGCTGGCGGAATTTGTACACCGGCGATGGCGGAAATCCGCCTTGCGCCGGGTGGTAAAAGCCTATTCCAAATTGAAGGTGATTCTGAAGGCGGCGCCGCCCAGTACCGAATCACCCAGACTGAGCCGGGCGTCGTAGCTGTCGACGATGTCCTTGACCACTGCCAGGCCAATGCCCTGCCCCGGGTGCTGGCTGTCCAGCCGCTCCCCGCGCTCCAGAATGCGCTGGCGCTGATCGGCAGGCACACCGGGCCCGTCATCTTCGATGCACAGCGTAAGCTGGCCTGGCACCTTGGCCCAACTGACGTTCACCCGACCCAGGCTGAGGCGATACGCGTTCTCCAGCAGGTTGCCCAGCAGTTCCAGCAGGGCCCCTTGCTCCATCGGCACACAGGCCTGTTCCGGCACGTCCAGCGTCACGTCCACGTTTTTGTCCCGGTAGACTTTGGCCAAGGTGCTGCACAGGCTGTCGAGCAGTGGCCGCAACACTACGCTGTGCCGCACCAGGCCACTTTTGCGCAGGCTGGCACGTTGCAACTGGTAGTCGATCTGCTGGCTCATACGCTCGATCTGGCTCTGCAGGATGCGCGACTGCTCACGCTCGCCGCTGCGCTGCTGCAAGCTCTCGCCTACCCCTTGCAACACCGCAAGGGGTGTTTTCAGGCTATGAGCCAGGTCGTCCAGCGAGTGCCTGTAGCGTTGGCGCTGGTTACGCTCGCTGCGCAGCAGACGGTTCAATGAGCCGGTGAGGCGCAGCAGCTCCCTTGGGTGATCGCCGCTCAGGCCTTCCCGCGCGCCAGACTCCAGGTCGTCCAGTTCGTGGCTGAGGCGCCGCAACGAGCGCAGACCCCAAGTCAGGCCGGCCCATAGCAGCACCAGCAGCGCCAGCAGGGCAGCGCCGAAACCGAAGTAGAGTTTTTCCCGCAGGCCATCGAGGGTGTGTTGATACTCACGCACCGGCTGCAGGGCAACGATGCTGTAGGCCGCGCTCTGGCCGCCCAGCAGTTTGACCTCGACGTCGTAGACAAAGAATTCCTCGCCAGAGGCCTGGCGGATACGGGCGAACTCGTTACCGCGGCCATCGTAGCGGGGGGTGTAGTTGACGTTTTGCGCCGCCGTGGCGCGGGACTGCCAGACCAGCTTGCCCTGGCGGTCGAAGATGTAACCCAGCAGCCCGGTGTACGGCAGGTTGTAGCGTTCGTCGGGCAGCAGCTCAGGCATCTGCAGCTGGCCGTGCTCGATGCGGGCGGCAGAAATGAGGGTGGTGATGTCCGAGGCCAGGCGCTGTTCGATGGACTCCTCGAGCGCCAGGCTGAACGCCTTCTGCAAGGCCGGGAGCAGCGCCAGCATGAACAGCAGCGCCAGCAGTGTGGCGGCCAGCATCAGGCGTACCCGGAGGGAGCGGATCACCGGCAGCGCTCGGTGAACAGGTAGCCCAGCCCGCGTACGGTGTCGATGGGTTTGAAGCCCTGCTCGCCTTCGAGCTTGCGCCGCAGGCGGCCGATCAGCACTTCGATGACATTGGGGTCACGCTCCTCGTCACCTGGGTACAACTGCTCCATCAGGCGGTCCTTGGCCACCACTTGCTGGTGATGGCGCATGAGGTACTCGAGGATGCGGTATTCGTAGGCGGTCAACGCCAGCGGTTGCTCACCGAGGGCCGCCTGCTTGCGGTTGAGGTCCAACACCAGCGGCCCGGCAGCGATGGTCGACTGGGTGAACCCGCTGGAACGGCGCAATAATGCATTCAGCCTGGCCTCCAGTTCCTCGAACTGGAACGGCTTGACCAGGTAGTCGTCGGCGCCAGCGGCCAGGCCCTCCACCTTGTCCTGCCAGTTGCCACGGGCGGTGAGGATGAGGATGGGGAACACCTTGCCTTGGCTGCGCAAGCGCGAAATGAGCTCCAGCCCGCTGATACCGGGGAGCCCCAGGTCAATGATGGCCAGGTCAAAATGGTACTGCTCGGCCTGGTACAACGCCTCTTCGGCATTGGCAACCGCTTCGACCACGTGGCCGCTTTCGCCCAGGCGGGTGTTGAGGTGATGGCGAAGCAGCGCTTCGTCCTCGACCACCAGCAGTTTCATGTGCAGCTCCTTATGGCTTTGCCTGTACAGGCCCAATCGCTGAGGTGACAGCGATTGGGCCTGTACAGGATAACGCGGCTTGGGTCTCAGAACTTGTAGGAAGCCGCCAGATACGTTTGTGCGCTGCTGGTCAGGCGCAGCACACCGGACTTGGGTGCACCGTGGGCGCTGTACTCGGTGGATGCATTGCTGCGCAGGTAGCGGTAGCCCAGCTCGACCGAGGCCTTGTCGGTCAGCTCCTGGATCACGCCCGCCTGCAGGCCGTAGGCATAACCGTAGTCGCTGTCACGGCTGGCACCTGGCGAATTCTGGGTCAGCTTGGTGATGCCCACGCTGCCACCGCCAAACAGCTTGGTGGTATCGCCGATTGGCAGGAAGGCATCGTAACTGCCCAGCAGGTTCTGCTGGCGCAGCTTGAAGCCGCTGTGGTCACCGGAAACGGTGTCGTAGGTCATGTAGTAGCGGCCTTGGTCGTTGATCTGGCCCAGACGCACACCCCAGGTATCGTCCTTGCCGATGATGCCGTCGGCATTGAGGTTGTCCGTGTTGCGTTGCAGCAGGCCCGATTTGCGAACTTTGTCGCTGGTTTGGCCGTAGGTCAGGCTGGCGAAGGTGTCATCAGCGGCCTGGGCGCTGGTCATGCCAGCGGCGCAGACGGCCATGGCGGCAAGCAGGGAATTGAAGGTTTTCATGGCAAGTAGCTCCTGTTTGAGTGCGCTGCTTTGGTGTGGAAGCTAGAGTAAGCAAGGCACACTGAACCGCGACTGAACCCACGCTGAACCCTGGCTGAACGAACCGAATGCGAACAAGGAGTACTACCCATGCGTGCCCTGCTGGCCCTGACCCTGATGTGCAGCGCCGCCCTCACCCAAGCGGCGGTCCAAACCCGCGAAATCCCCTACCAGGATGCCAATGGCGATCGGCTGGTTGGCTACTACGCCTACGATGACGCCGTCACTGGCAAGCGCCCCGGCATTGTCGTGGTGCACGAGTGGTGGGGGCTGAACGACTACGCCAAGCGCCGTGCCCGCGACCTGGCAGCGCTGGGCTACAACGCGCTGGCTATCGACATGTATGGCGATGGCAAACACACCGAACACCCTCAGGACGCCCAGGCCTTCATGGCCGAAGCCATGAAGGACCCTACCGCAGCCGCCGGGCGTTTCGATGCCGGCCTCGAGCTGCTCAAGATGCAGCCCAACACCAACAAACACGAACTGGGCGCCGTTGGTTACTGCTTCGGCGGCAAGGTAGTGCTGGACGCCGCACGCCGCGGCGAGAAGCTCGACGGCGTGGTGAGCTTCCATGGTGCGCTGGTCACCGACACACCGGCCAAGCCAGGCGTGGTGCGGGCCGCGATCCTGGTAGAGCACGGTGGCGCAGACAGCATGGTCACCCCGCAGCAGGTAGACGCGTTCAAGGCCGAAATGGACGCGGCGAAGGTGGACTACACGTTCGTCACCCTTGAAGGCGCCAAGCACGGGTTCACCAACCCGGACGCAGACAGGCTGAGCCATGGCGGGCACGGTGGCCCGGACATCGGCTATAACAAGGAAGCGGACGAGCGCTCGTGGGCCGACATGCAGGCGTTCTTCAAGAAGGTACTCAAATAGCTACGGCCTCCCATGGCATCTGCGCAGCTGGCACAATAGGCCCATGAACACATTGCCTGCCTGTTGCGCCCCCCTTCAACACCACTGGCCCCTGCCCCGCCCGCTACCCGGGGCAGTCCTGGTCAGTTGCGCGTTCGACCCCGCCCGCCTGGGCCCCGACGACTTCCACCGCGCAGGTGTGATACCCAGCGCCAGCCTGCAACGCTCGGTTGCCAAGCGCCAGGCGGAGTACCTGGCCGGCCGGGTGTGCGCGCGGGCCGCTCTGCAGCGCCTGGACGGCCGCGATCATGTGCCGGCCACCCACGAAGACCGTTCGCCTGTATGGCCTGCTGGCATTCGCGGCTCGATTACCCATGGCAAAGGCTGGGCAGCGGCCGTGGTAGCGGCCCAAGCCAGTTGCCAGGGCCTGGGGCTGGATCAGGAGGCACTGCTGGACGACGAGCGCGCCGAACGGCTGATGGGCGAGATCCTGACCCCGATGGAGCTGGAGCGGCTGGACCGCAGCCAGCTGGGCATGACGGTGACCCTGACCTTCTCCCTCAAGGAAAGCCTGTTCAAGACCCTCTACCCGCTGACCGGCCAGCGCTTCTACTTCGAGCACGCCGAGCTGCTGGACTGGTCCGCTGACGGTTTGGCCCGCCTGCGCCTGCTGACCGACCTTTCACCCCAGTGGCGGCATGGCGCCGTGCTGCAGGGCCAGTTCTGCCTGCAGGCGGGCCACTTGCTGAGCCTGGTCAGCGCCTGAGCACTACTGCAGTGTTTGCCGTGGCGGCCATGCCAGGCTGAAACAGGCCCCGCCAAGCCTGGCGCTGCGGCTTACCGTAGCGCGGCCTGTATGCCAGTGGATGATGCGCCGCACGATCGACAGGCCCAGGCCGTGCCCACCGGAAGCGCGGGTGCGGCTGTCATCGACCCGGGTAAAGGGTGTGAAAATGCGCTCCCAGTAGCTTTCAGGTACGCCAGGGCCGTCATCTTCCACATCGATGCGGCATAGCTGAGGCCCCAGCTGGTAGGTCAGGCGCACTTCGCTTTCGGCATGGCGCAAGGCATTGCTGACCAGGTTTTGCACCGCCCTATGCAGGTAACGCGGCTCGGCCTCGACCCAGGCGCCATCAGCGGCAGTGCTGTCACAATTACCCCGCAGCACCCTGACACCGGGGCGTAGCGGCGCCAGTTCGTCGATTACCCGGGTGAGCAGCGCGTCCAGGTCCACTGGCTGAAACCGCAGGGCAGGTGCGCCCTGTTCCAGGCGGGCGTACGTCAGCATTTCATCGACCAGTTCGTCGAGGTCCTGAATGTCGCCATCCATGCCGGCCAGGTGTTTGGCACGGGCCTGCTCGGTAGCGGCGGCTTCGACCATTTCCAGGCCAAAACGCAGGCGTGCCACGGGGGTGCGCAGTTCATGGGACACCGCCCGCACCAGCTCACGCTGCATGGTCAACGAACGCTGCAGGTGTTCGGCCATACCGTTGAACGCCTGGGCCAGGCGCCCTACCGAGTCGGCGTCCCCTGCGGGCACGCGCGTATCCAGGCTGCCGTGCGCGATGCGCGCTGCGGCGCTTTCCAGCCCGGAAACACGGCGTTCAAGCTGGCGCACCAGCAAGTACACGACAAGCCCGATCAGGCTCAGGCCCAGCAGTGCGATCAGTACCAACAGTTGCGGCGGGTACGGGTTGAGCTGGTACAGCGGGCCAATCTCCAGCACCCAGGGCGAGCCCGCCAACCCGGCGAATACCCGAATCGAGTCACCGTCCCGGCCCAGCGCCATGACCGTGTCGCCCTCCTCCACGCGGCGTCGCTGGTCATCGTCCAGGCTCGCCCGCTCGATGCGCTGCAACGCAACGCCAAAGCCGAACCCCTTGTCCTGCTTGAGCTGCTCGAGGCGCTGCTGTTGTTCCGTCACCGGGTAGCGCACCAGTTCGTCGGCCAGCAGGTACAGGGTGGCGCGTGCCAACTGCTCGCTGACCTGCTTCACCTGCGCCACCAGCAACAGGTCCTGCTGGCCCACCCTGCGCAATACCCTGGCCGCATGCGGGCCGGTTTTCTCCACCACCACCAGGCCGCGATACAAGCGCGCACGCTGTGCGCCGTCCAGGCTTACGGCCGCCATGGGCTGCACGGCCAGCGGCACCCCCATCAGGCGCTCCCACATCAGCAGCGAGCGCTTGCGTTCGGTGTCGTTCTGCTGGGCGAGGTTGTCGGCCATCAGGCTGAAGGTACCCTGGGCCAGGCCCTCACGATGCTGGGCGGCACGCACCTCGTTGACCAGATGCAGGCTGAGCACCCCAAGCAGCGCCACCAGCACCAGCACGGCCAGCATGCCGCCATAGATACGCAGAAAAATCGAGTTGCTCATGGCGCCTCGCCGACGAACAGGTAGCCCTTGTTGCGCAGCGTCTTTATCAGACGCGGCTGGAGGGGGTCATCGCCTATCCGCGGGCGGATTCTGGAAATGCGTATATCGATGGAACGGTCCTGGCCGTCATAGGCAACGCCGCGCAGCGCGGTGAAGATCTGCTCGCGTGTCAGCACCTTGCCGGCGTTGCTGGCCAACAGCCAGAGCAGGTCGAATTCGGCACCGGTCAGCTCGATCAACTGCTCGCCCAGCCGGGCTTCGCGCAGGCGGTTATCGATGTGCAGCGCACCGAAGGCCAAGGCATGGCCCTGGGGCCGTTCAGTGCGGCGCAGCAGCGCCTGTATGCGCGCCAGCAGCAAACGCGGCCGCACCGGCTTGCACACATAGTCGTCGGCCCCAAGGTCCAGGCCCTGCACCTGATCGAGCTCATCGCTACGCGCCGTCAGCATCAGAATGGGGCCAGGGTATTGGCTGCGCACGCGCCGGCAGATACTCATGCCGTCTTCACCGGGCAGCATCAGGTCGAGCACGACCAGGTCGGGCTGGCTGTCGATAATGAGCCGTGCGGCCCGGCCGCCATCCCCCTCGACGGTGACAGCATAGCCGTTGGCCTGCAGGTACTCGGCGGTCAGCTCGGCCAGCCGCGGGTCGTCTTCGACGATGAGGATACGTGCGCAGCGGTTGTCCATGGCAGGCGCCTTGTGAAGGGTGTTCGCCGGGTCATAGTACGGTTGGCGGGGTACGCCGCCAAGCCATGGCCGGCACGTTGGATAACGCAGCTTTTGTGACAAGGATCACGCCGGCGCAAATCTGCCCAATGGCAGTTCAGGGCTGAAAAGGACTCCAAACCAGTGG
Source organism: Pseudomonas sp. S60 (assembly GCF_016647865.1). Classification (NCBI taxonomy): domain Bacteria; kingdom Pseudomonadati; phylum Pseudomonadota; class Gammaproteobacteria; order Pseudomonadales; family Pseudomonadaceae; genus Pseudomonas; species Pseudomonas sp. S60. The sequence continues at coordinate 14,624 of NZ_JACVVH010000055.1, forward strand.
CCACAAGGCCTACAGCGAATACTCAGGATTCACTCACAAAGTACACACAACTTATCCACAGCAGCTCGCCTTGCAAACACCCCAATACCGCATTATCTTGTATCCCGAACGCAGCGAACCACTAGATATAGGGGTTCGTGCAAAATCACACCTAAAAGTCAACCCGCAAAATCAAGCGATTTTTCGGCTGAACTTCACGTGATTTCAGCAGCCAAACCGCTCCTGCGGAGGCGACCGAGGCAAGCCCTTCCAGGGCCTTGTTCGGGCACGGGTGCAACAGGCCAGGCCTGCCACCTGTGAGCAACAGTTTTTGGGCCCAGCCCAGAACCTTTGACTTCGGCCAGGGAGCGGCGAGCCATTGCCCTAATTCCTGAGTCTGTCCCGAAGTCGGTACGCCCGCGCGGGCGGATGCGTTCGTTTTGCGCATCCCCCAGGGCAATCGAGCAAGTGGACGGAACGGTGGGCGCCCAGAAGGCGCCTGATCAATATAGAAACTGTGGAGACACCCACCCATGCAAACCGACACGACTCGCGAGAACCCGCAGGCCAAGGCCCCGCAGGTTGCCGATTCCAACCAGGATCTGGCCGCCACTGCACCTGGCCAACTGCGCGTGATCAAGCGTAACGGTACCGTCGTCGCCTACACCGACGACAAGATCACCGTGGCCATCACCAAGGCGTTCCTCGCAGTTGAAGGCGGCACCGCCGCCGCCTCGTCGCGCATTCACGACACCGTCGCGCGCCTGACCGAGCAGGTCACCGCGACGTTCAAGCGCCGCATGCCATCGGGTGGCACCATTCATATCGAGGAAATCCAGGACCAGGTCGAACTGGCCCTGATGCGCGCAGGCGAGCAGAAAGTCGCCCGCGACTACGTGATCTACCGCGACCAGCGCGCCAAGGAGCGCGCTACCCGCGCCAACGTCGAAAGCGTGATCGAGGCGCACCCGACCATTCGCATCACCCTGGCTGACGGCAGCAAGGCCCCGCTGGACATGGCGCGCCTGAACACCATCATCAGCGAAGCCTGCGAAGGCCTGGCCGAAGTCGACGGCGACCTGATCCAGCGCGAAACCCTGAAGAACCTGTACGACGGCGTGGCCCTCAAGGACGTCAACACCGCCCTAGTGATGACCGCCCGTACCCTGGTCGAGCGTGAGCCGAACTATTCGTTCGTTACCGCCCGCCTGCTGATGGACACCCTGCGCGCCGAAGGCCTGGGCTTCCTGAACGTGGCCGACAGCGCCACCCACCACGAAATGGCCGACCTGTACGCCAAGGCCCTGCCGGCCTACGTGGCCAAGGGTGTGGAGTTCGAGTTGCTGGACCCTGCCCTCAAAGGTTACGACCTGGAGCGCCTGGGCAAGGCCATCGACCACGAGCGTGACCAGCAATTCACCTACCTGGGCCTGCAGACCCTGTACGACCGCTACTTCATCCACAAGGATGGCGTACGCTTCGAGCTGCCTCAGGTGTTCTTCATGCGTGTGGCCATGGGCCTGGCGCTGGAAGAGAAGGACAAGGAAGCCCGCGCGATCGAGTTCTACAACCTGTTGTCGTCCTTCGACTACATGGCCTCGACGCCTACCCTGTTCAACGCCGGCACCCTGCGCCCGCAGCTGTCCAGCTGCTACCTGACCACCGTGCCGGATGACCTGTCGGGCATCTACCACGCGATCCACGACAACGCCATGCTGTCCAAATTCGCCGGTGGCCTGGGCAACGACTGGACCCCGGTGCGTGCACTGGGCTCCTACATCAAGGGCACCAACGGCAAGTCCCAGGGCGTCGTACCCTTCCTGAAAGTGGTCAACGACACCGCCGTTGCAGTGAACCAGGGCGGCAAGCGCAAGGGCGCGGTGTGTGCCTACCTGGAAACCTGGCACCTGGACATCGAAGAATTCATCGAGCTGCGCAAGAACACCGGTGATGACCGCCGTCGTACCCACGACATGAACACCGCCAACTGGATCCCGGACCTGTTCATGAAGCGCGTCTTCGATGACGGCAAGTGGACCCTGTTCTCGCCTTCGGAAGTGCCAGATTTGCACGACCTGACCGGCAAGGCCTTCGAAGAGCGTTACGAGTACTACGAAGCCCTGACCGAGTACAACAAGATCAAGGTGTTCAAGACCATCCAGGCCAAAGACCTGTGGCGCAAGATGCTGTCGATGCTGTTCGAAACCGGCCACCCGTGGCTGACCTTCAAGGACCCTTGCAACCTGCGCTCGCCGCAGCAGCACGTGGGTGTGGTACACAGCTCCAACCTGTGCACCGAGATCACCTTGAACACCAACAAGGATGAGATCGCCGTCTGCAACCTGGGCTCGATCAACCTGCCGAACCACATCACCGACGGCAAGCTGGACACCGCCAAGCTGCAACGCACCGTGAACACGGCTGTGCGCATGCTCGACAACGTCATCGACATCAACTACTACTCGGTGCCGCAAGCGCGCAACTCCAACTTCAAGCACCGCCCGGTCGGCCTGGGCATCATGGGCTTCCAGGATGCGCTGTACCTGCAGCACATTCCGTACGGCTCCGATGCTGCCGTCGAGTTTGCCGACAAGTCGATGGAAGCGGTCAGCTACTTCGCCATCCAGGCCTCCTGTGACCTGGCCGACGAGCGCGGCGCCTACGAGACGTTCCAGGGTTCGCTGTGGTCCAAGGGCATTCTGCCGCTGGATTCGCAACAGATCCTGATCGAAGCCCGTGGCCAGAAGTACATCGACGTCAACCTGGAAGAAACCCTGGATTGGGCGCCGGTGCGCGAGCGCGTGCAAAAAGGTATTCGTAACTCGAACATCATGGCCATCGCGCCGACCGCGACCATCGCCAACATCACTGGCGTGTCGCAGTCCATCGAGCCGACCTACCAGAACCTGTACGTGAAGTCGAACCTGTCGGGCGAGTTCACCGTGATCAACCCGTACCTGGTCCGCGACCTGAAAGCCCGCGGCCTGTGGGATGCGGTAATGATCAACGACCTCAAGTACTACGACGGTTCGGTGCAGCAGATCGAGCGCATCCCGCAAGAGCTGAAAGACCTGTACGCCACCGCCTTCGAAGTAGAGACCAAGTGGATCGTCGATGCCGCCTCCCGTCGCCAGAAGTGGATCGACCAGGCCCAGTCGCTGAACCTGTACATCGCCGGCGCTTCGGGCAAGAAACTGGACGTGACCTACCGCATGGCCTGGTACCGTGGCCTGAAAACCACCTACTACCTCCGTGCCCTGGCCGCGACCAGCACCGAGAAGTCGACCATCAACACCGGCAAGCTCAACGCCGTGTCCAGCGGTGGCGACAGCGCCCCTGCTCAGGCCGCCGGCCCGGCACCTGTGCCAAAGGCCTGCGCGATCGACGAGCCGGACTGCGAAGCCTGCCAGTAAGGCTTGGCTGAGGCTTCCCTTGGGAAGCCTCTTTTCCGTGTAGCCACACGGCACCCTGTGGGAGGCCGGCCTTGCCGCCGCCTGCCCAACAGCCAAACACAACAGTCCTGGGCGCCAATGCCTGGGCCAGCCCGACCAAGGGCAATCAGATTTGCGTGCACTGCAGTACCCCCTTTGGGGGCCAAAGCATCGCAACCACGATCCACCGGCCATACTCCATAGATGGCCCTCAAGCAGGAGAACCTCACCATGCTGAGCTGGGACGAATTCGACAAAGAAGACGGCGAAGTAGCCGCCAAAGGCAACACCCCTGCGCAGGCCACTGCCGCTGCCACCCTCGACAAGCTGGACAGCGCCGGCGGTGCCGCCGCCCTGGAAGCCCGTGCCGCCACCGCTGCTGATTCCGAAGCCGTGAAGCGCGCCAAGGCCGCCCTCGACGCCCTCGACATCGCCGAAGGCCTGGCTGAGCTGGAAGGCTCGTCGGCCCGCGTGGCTGTTGACGAAAAGCGCATGATCAACTGCCGCGCCGACCTCAACCAGTTGGTACCGTTCAAGTACGACTGGGCCTGGCAGAAGTACCTGGATGGCTGTGCCAACCACTGGATGCCGCAAGAGGTCAACATGACCGCCGACATCGCACTGTGGAAGAGCATGGACGGCCTGACCGAAGACGAGCGCCGCATCGTCATGCGCAACCTCGGCTTCTTCTCCACCGCCGACTCGCTGGTCGCCAACAACCTGGCCCTGGCCGTGTACCGCCTGATCACCAACCCGGAATGCCGCCAGTACATCCTGCGCCAGGCGTTCGAAGAGGCGATCCACACCCACGCCTACCAGTACTGCATCGAATCGCTGGGCATGGATGAAGGCGAGATCTTCAACATGTACCACGAGATCCCGTCGGTCGCTAAAAAAGCCGCCTGGGGCCTGAAATACACCCGCGCCATCTCCGACCCGGAATTCAACACCGGCACCGTAGAAACCGACAAGGAGCTGCTGCGCAACCTGATCGCCTACTACTGCGTGCTGGAAGGCATCTTCTTCTACTGCGGCTTCACCCAGATCCTGTCCATGGGCCGCCGCAACAAGATGACCGGCGTGGCCGAGCAGTTCCAGTACATCCTGCGTGACGAATCGATGCACCTGAACTTCGGCATCGATGTGATCAACCAGATCAAGATCGAAAACCCGCACCTGTGGGACGCGGCGATGAAGGAAGAAGCGACCCAGATGATCCTGCAAGGGACCCAGCTGGAGATCGAATACGCCCGCGACACCATGCCTCGCGGCGTGCTGGGCATGAACGCGGCAATGATGGAAGACTACCTCAAGTTCATTGCCAACCGTCGCCTGACCCAGATTGGCCTGAAAGAAGAATACCCAGGCACGACCAACCCGTTCCCGTGGATGAGCGAGATCATGGACTTGAAGAAAGAGAAGAACTTCTTCGAGACGCGCGTGATCGAGTATCAGACCGGTGGGGCGTTGAGCTGGGATTGATTGCCCAGGCTGAACATCAGGAAGGCTGCCAATTGGCAGCCTTTTTTACGAACGCAATTTGCCTCCCAACGTTTTCAGTCCAACCGCTGCATCCGCAGCTCGTGCGCCAGCATGTCGATGAAGGCCCTGACCTTGGCCGAACCATACTTGCTCTCCCGGTGCAGCACATGGATCGGCCAGGGGGCCTCCTCGTATTCGGCCAGAATCACCTGCAACTGGCCGCTGGCCAACTCGTCTGCGACCTGATACGACAACAACCGCGCAATCCCCAACCCTCCGACGGCCGCCGCAATAGCCCATCATTGCTGGTGACCATCAGCCGCGGCTTCATGCGCACCAGGGTGGGCTCATCGGTGACCCCGAAGCGCCAGCCGGCCCTCGGGGAAAGGTTGGTGGTGCCGATCACGGCATGGTCGGACAAATCCGAGGGATGCCGTGGGGTGCCGTGGCGCGACAGGTACCCGGGCGAGGCGCACAACATGCGCCGCACCTGGCCCACGCGCAACGCCCTGAGCCCGGAGTCGGGTAACGGGCCGATGCGCACGGCCACATCCATGCCCTCCTCCACCATGTTCACCACCCGGTCGAGAAAGTAGGCAGACACATCCACCTGCGAGTAGTGCTGCAGGTAGCGCACGATACAGGGCATGACGAATTTCTTGCCAAACAGGCTGGGCGCGGTCACCGCCAGCTCCCCTTTAGGGTTGGCGTTGATGCCGGCAGCGGCTTCGTTGGCCTCATGGATGCTGGCCAGGATATGCCGTACGTCCTCCAGGTAGCGGCTGCCGGCTTCGGTCAGGCGTACGCTGCGCGTGGTACGCAGCAGCAGTTTGACCCCGAGCTGTTGTTCCAGGGCGCTGACCGCACGGGTGACGGCAGCCGGGGAAATGTCCAGGCGGCGGGCGGCGGCGGCAAAGCTTTCCAGCTCACCTACTGCGACAAACACCTTCATCAGGTGGATCTGGTCCATTCAGGCTCCAAAGGCTTCGAGGTAGCAGGGTACACCGCTGGCTTACTCCTTGAGGGCCCAGCGCAGGGAAACAGCAGCTGGGCGCCACACGACCTGCTCCACACGCAGCGTCCATAACCGCTGTGCGCCTTCAAACAGGTGAACCGCGGGGCTCTCCAGCAGTACCTCGGCGTGCCCGCTTAGCTGCAGCACGCTGCCGCTGGTGAAATCAATGAACAGCAAACCGGCCAGCGGGTTCAGCAGCAGGTTGCCCAGCGTGTTGAAGTGCAGGTTGCCAGCATAGTCCGGGATGGTCAGAACATTGCCTTCTACCTTGATGAACCCCGGCCTGCCGCCCCGGTGAGACACATCGACCGAGCGCTTGCCGTCGTCATGCTCCACGTAGCTGGCAACAAAGAAGGTATCGGCGGCCTGGATCAATGTTCGGGTGGCCGCGTTCAGGGTGGTTGATTCCTCACGCCGCTGGGCGGGCGCATCGACGCGCTTGTAGTCACGCGGCTGAATGTAGCGCGGGCAGTTTCCAAAGGATTGCTCCACTGTGACCTGCAATTGGCCTGACGCCGAGTGGTGGATCTGCCCATTGAGACGGTTGCGTCGACCCGTGTGCAGTTCGATACCCAGCAACCCAATGGCCTGCCCAGGCCGCAACCCGGGGGTGGCGGGATCATCCACTGACAACCCGGCGTCGATGGTCAGTTGTTGGGGACTCGGAGAACGGATAAACCCTTCCGGCCCTTCAAGCAGGGTTGCCCAAGGGCGACCCTGGGCATCCACACTGGCCGCCACCAGGAACGGCAGTTGCTGGAAAAAGCTGCGGTGCTGCTCGGGCATATGGTCACGAATGACCTTTTGCCCGACCGCCTCCATGCGCGCCGCTACCCCGGCCATTTCCTGCAGGCTTTTCTCGCCCGCATGCCAAGGTGAGGCGCGGAGGTGCTGAGGCTGTTCCATAACGGCGCTCCTCATGAGGGCGGGGGTGTCAGGCGCTGGTCTGCAGCCCGATGACGGTGCGCGGCATGGGCACGAAACCAGGCAACCCTTCGATGCGCGCCAGCCAGTTACGCACGTTGATGTAAGGCTCCAGCGATACGTTGCCCTCAGGGGCATGGGCAATGTAGGAGTAATTGGCGACGTCAGCGATGGTGGGCGTATCACCCACGAGGAAGGGTGCTTTGGCCAGCTCGGCGTCCATTACCTTGAGCAGGGTGTGGGCGCGGGCGATCACTTCGTCGGTGTTGAACGAGGCCCCGAATACGGTAACCAGCCGGGCCGCAGCAGGGCCAAACGCCAACGGCCCGGCCGCCACCGACAGCCAGCGCTGCACACGTGCAGCCGCCGCAGGGGCCTCCGGTAGCCAGGCCCCTTCGCCGTATTGCTTGGCCAAGTAGACCAGGATGGCGTTGGAGTCAGCGATCACAGTGCCATTATCGTCAATGACCGGCACCTGCCCGAACGGGTTGAGCGCCAGGAAATCCGGCTGCTTGTGTGCCCCCTTTGCCAAGTCGACAAGCACCTGTTCGGTTGGCAGCCCAAGGAGAGAGAGCATGAGTTCGATGCGGTGGGCATGGCCAGACTTGGGGAAGTTGTAAAGCTTGATGGGGCGAGGCATGGCTTGAACTCCAGGTCAGCACCGGGGTGGGCTGGTGGAGCACATGCTGCACCGGATCACAACGCAGAGGAATCAGTGTGCGGGGTAATCCATAATTTCATTGGGTGGAATAATAAGACCATTAATCGTGATTGAAGGCCTGGGGCGGGTGAGCCCTCTCCCACCGGCAGGTAGACACTTAATGCAACACCTGGCCCTGTGGGAGAGTGATGACTGCTACATATCAAACGCCGAAGGCAGCACCACCATGTCGCGGATGGTCACATTGCGAGGGCGTGTGAGCATGTACATGACCGCATCGGCCACCACACAGGGTTCTATGAGGCTGCCAAGGGCCAGGGCTTTCTGCAGGTTTTCTGCCGGCCAGTCAGCGAGCAAGGCGCTGTTGACCGGGCCGGGTGACACGGCCGCCACCCTGATGCCCTGGTCTTTGACCTGGCGGCGCAAGGTTTGTACGAAGCAGTTCACAGCCCACTTCGACGCCGAGTACACAGGCTCCCAAGGGACAGGGAAATGCCCGGCGACCGAGCCTGTGACGATGATGTCGCCGGTGCCTTTGGCGATCATGTGTGGCAGCACAGCGTTGATGTTCTTTATGACCGCGTTGACGTTGAGGTTGAGCATGCGGTCGATGGCCAGGGGGTCGGCCTCTGTGAAGTTGCCACCCAGGTAGCTGCCTGCGTTGGCATAGAAAATATCCAGCCCGCCTGCCTGATCCACAATCCGTTTGAGCAGAGTGGCACAGCTGTCGTTGTCCAGTAAGTCGATCATCAACGGTGTCGCCTGCGGCCCAAGCCGCTCACATGCAAGCCCAAGGGCGGTTTCATCCCGGTCTATCAAGACCACGTGGGCCCCCGCCAGTGTCATTGCTTCTGCGGTGGCCAAGCCGATGCCAGAGGCGGCACCCGTGATTGCTGCAACCTTCCCTTCCAGTTGATAGGACATATTCAGCTCCTGCTTGCCTTCGTAAGGCATGTTGTAATTGTTTGGGCAGAAATGTTCACGTCTACATTTTTGGCCGTTCAGCCTTGTCACGGCGCTGAATCTAGGTGCGTGACAAGCAGAATGTCAACGTCTACATTTGTAAGCAAATACGTTGAGGATGAACCGGGCTGCCGCCTCAGCCATGCAATGTGCCTTTGATTGTGAGGTCTGCCTGGATGCGTCCGGGCTCGTCTATGGCTTCGAACAACATGCCAATGGCGCCAGCCCCGGCTTCGTAGCTACTGTGGCTGACACACGCAATGGGCTCGCCATAAAGTTCGGCGTACGGAACCTGATCGATGCTGAACAGCTGAATGTCCGCCCTCGACAGCCCTTGGCTGCGTAGCGCTTCCAGAGCGCCCAGGGTCATCAGGTTGTTCAGGCCGAAGATGACCTGAGGCCGCGCTCCGCCTTGCAGGTAAGCCGCGGTCCGGTCGCATGCAGGCGCCTGTGTGTAGTCACCCTCAAGCACATCGAGGGTAACCGGATCTGAACATTCCTCTACCGCCCTGCGGATCCCGGCAAGACGGGCCTGGGTGATGGCCGAGCGCGCGGGGCCACCTACCACCAGTACGTGGCGATGGCCTTGGGCAAGCACCGCCCGCATTCCCCGCAAACCGCTTTCTTCGTTATCCAGGTATACACCGGCGAACGTGGCATCGTGCAGCTTCCTGTCAATCTGCACTACCGGTATGGCGGCCTGCTCCAACTTGGGAAGGTAAGCTGGGCAATAATCTTCAGCATCAGAAACCACTGACAGAATAATACCTGCCACCTGGTAGCTGAGCAGCGTGTCGACTGCCTTCTCCTCAAGCGCCGGGGAGCCATCTGTGTCGAAAAGCATCAGGGTGTAGTCCCGGCGCTTGGCTTCGCGGGTAATGGCTTTGATGATCTCGCCATAAAAGGGATTGTCCAGGCTGGCGGTAACCAGGCCGATCAACCGGCTCTCCTGGTTTTTCAGGCTGCGGGCAAATGCATTGGGCACGTAATTGAGCTCGCGGGCCACTTCAAGAATGTGCGCCAGGGTCGACTTCTTCACTTTCTCCGGCTGGTTGAGCGCTCGCGATACGGTGACAGTCGTCATGTTCACGCGCTTGGCGATATCGGTGATCGTAGCTTTACCAGGTTTGGCCATGTCGAATCAGCATCAGGAGGCGGTGCGTCGAGGGTACACGCAACATTGTCAGGTGAAAAATGCCGTGCTAGTTTTATTTCAATGTTGACGTTTACATTGCCTGTCGATTTAGCCCAGTTCTAATCCTGAGCCTTCACACCAGGCTGAAAATGTAGACGTCAACATGAGCCAATAAAAACAACCAAAGGATGTGCTCATGAACTATGTAGTTGGGGTAGACATCGGTACGCAGAGTACCAAGGCACTGCTGATTTCAACTCAAGGGGCGATCGTTGCTCAGGCCTCCGTGGGCTACCAGGTCGAGCAGCCAGAACCACTCTGGGCTCAGCAATGGCCTGACGTGTGGCTGAAGGCGGTTTACCAGGCGGTCGCCAATGCCGTCGCCAGCAGCAGCATCCAGCCGAACGATATCAAAGCCATCTGTGTTAGCAGCCTGTACGGCGGGTCGGGCATACCGGTGGACACAGCGATGATGCCACTGCACCCGTGCCTCATCTGGATGGATCGCCGTGCCACGACAGAAGCTGACTGGGTTCGGCAGAATATCGACCTGGCCTACCTTCACGACACGACCGGCAATGGTGTGGACAGCTACTACGGCTACACGAAGATGCTGTGGATCAAGCGCAACAGGCCAGACGTGTGGGCCAGGACGCATTATCTGCTGCCACCCAACAGCTACGTGCAGTATCACTTGAGCGGGTGTGTGGCCGTAGACCACAGTTCGGCAGGCAATATCGGTGGCGTGTACGACATCAAGCAACGCATTTGGTCCGTCCCCCTACTCGAGCGCCTGGGGATCGACCCCCAGCTCATGCCGCAGCGCCTGGTCGACTCAGGTGAAGTCATTGGTGAACTGCTGCCTTCACCTGCCCGGCTGATGGGGCTCAGCCCTGGTATCCCAGTCGTGGCTGGTGGCGTGGACGCGGCGATGGCAACGCTCGCAGCCGGCGTGCTGACCCCGGGCAATCATGTGGCGATGCTCGGGACCAGCATGTGCTGGGGCTTCGTCAATCGCCGCACAGATGCACAACTGGGGCTTATCAGCATGCCCTACGTGCACAAGCCGGCCGATTACCTTTACATCTTCGGCGGCGCCATCACGGCGGGGGCTTCGATCAGTTGGTTTCGGGAGCAATTCTGTACACGGGAAAAACACGCGGCCGCCATGGGCGTTGGCGTGGACGTGCACCAGTTGATGGAGGACGAAGCAGGCAAAACGCCGCCGGGGGCAGACGGCTTGGTGTTCCTGCCCTATATGATGGGTGAACGAAGCCCCGTCTGGGACGCCCAGGCCAGCGGCGCTTATGTGGGCCTGTCGTTGTACCACACCAGAGCGCACCTCTATCGTGCAGTACTGGAAGGGCTGGGCTATGCCCTGCGCCATAATATCGAGCGCGGTCGCCAGGGCGCCGAGCGCCTGGACCCCGAGTTGATCGTGGTAGGGGGCGCCGCAGCCTCCGACCTGTGGATGCAGATCATTGCCGATATAACCGGGTATCCGGTACTTACCATCGAGCAAGCCGTAGAAGCACCGCTGGGCGCGGCCATGCTGGCAGCGCTGGCCACGGGCGACATTGACGACCTGGCCAACGTGCGTGGGTGGCGCACCCTTGAACGACGCGCCACGCCCAACCCTCGCACCCAGGCGTTATACGATCAGCTGTTCTCGGTCTATTGCGACCTGTATCCAGCGTTGAAGCCCAGTATGCACCGGCTGGCAGGGCTGGCGCCTACTGCGGATGAGCCGCTCAAGATACCCACGCCGCTGAGCGTCCCGCCCTCCCCGCCTGCAGTTGAGGGCACTAGCGCCTACCTGCAACCGTCGGGCTAAGATTTCAGCTCACGTTGCCGAATGCTGAAACGCATAGAGTTTGCGCACGGCATCGATTACCTGAGGCACGCATGCCTGGATATCCTGCTCGGACATCTGATCGAGCAGTTCAACGTTATCTTCCAGCCCGTGCAGCGAAATAGCCCTCAGCAGTGAGTCTTGCGCGGCGGGCAGTGCAGGCCAAGCGGCAACCTGAGTGCCGCGCATATAACCGAAACACCACTCTTCCATCACCGTGACAGGCCCCTGCTCGCTTTCAGTTTCTTCAAACAGCGGCACGAAGTGGTCAACGTCTTCCTCCAACTGCTCTGCAACCTGGCTGGCATAGCGCAGCATCAGGGCCGTGTAGGCCTCCTCATGGGCCGGTTTCTTGAACTTCGGCACGCTGCCACCGGCCACGGCAGGCAACCATTCCCCAGGATGCACAGTCGTCGGGGAGCTGGCCAATGCGGTGAAGAAGCCATTGAGCTCCGCGAGGTTGAGTACGGAGTAATCGTTACCGTAGGTGATGAGCAAGTCTTCGAGGCGGTCGAGCTCTTTATCAGTGAGCGTGGGGAGCATGTACAGGCATCCTGGGAAGTGGAACGTCGGGGCACATTAACATAGCTGATGCCTAGCGAGCCCGCGCAATCCTTGGGCGGGCCGCCCAACAGTCACTGCAACCAGCTTACCAGGCGGTGTTGATTGTTGCTGGCGAGCAAGAGCCATAAGAGGATCCGGCACTTGCGCGGACAAAGCTGGCCTGCCATATGGATACCTTTCGCCTGCAGGTCTATCTCCCCACCGACAAAGCCGTAGGAAGACCGAGCCGTGGGACCACTGCCGGTGCGGGTGGCGACAACTACCGGCAACATTGATGCAATGCTTCCCAACGCTGCCGACCAACTTTCGGAGACATGACCTGCGCCGAAGCCGGCGATCACCAAACCTGCATATCCAAGCTGCGTGACAGCCATCAGAAGATCTGTATCGGCGCCCAGGCACGACTCAAGCAGCGCTACCTTGTGATCAGTACGAAGAGGTAACGGCAGTGCCTCCTTTCTCTTGATTGCATGGTGATAAACGACAGAGCCCTCTAAAAGAAGGCCTAGCGGGCCGCAACCTGGGGACTTGAACGCAGACGTGGACAAGCTGGCTGCCTTGCGAACTCTAGACGCCGCATGAACCTGATCATCCATCACTACCAGCACGCCGCGGCCGCGACTGGTATCCGCCAAGGCAACCTGTGCTGCAGCGATGAGATTGCCAGGCCCATCATTACCAGGCTGACTGGCGGATCGCATGGCCCCGGTCATGACTAACGGCGCATCAAATGGCCAAATCAGATCAAGGAAATAAGCAGTCTCCTCCAGGCTATCGGTACCTTGGGTCAAAATAACCGCCACAGCACCGGCTTCTACCTGAGATCTGGCCCACGCGAACACATCCAGCAAAGCAGGAAAATCCAGCGATGCACTGGGCAGGAGCGCCAGGGTTTCCACCTCAAGCAACGCCATAGCCTGCAATTCAGGAACTTGCGCTACCTGCTTCTCACAACCGAGCGCTGGCTTCACGCCGCCTGCCAGCAAATCTTTCCTCATGCTGACCGTGCCGCCCAGGCTGGCAATGGCAAGTTTGGGTAATTGTTTAAGTGTGGTCACAAGGCGCCCCCCGTCAGTAGGCCTACGATTGGCACGATTGTCAGAACACCGATCGCCATGGACGCAACATTGCCAACATACCCATGCATATGGGCTGGCAAACGTTGGGTAATCGCAACCGCCAGGGGCGGAGTGGTGAGCGCCCCCAGTACTGCACTGGCGACTACCACCTGCCAACTTCCACCGTATAACAGCACAGCGGCTGGCACGATCGAGACGATGGGAATATAAGTCGGATACCAGCCTCGTGCCCGCCACTCTCCTCGCCAGAACAACACCCCTATGAGCGAGGCCAAGGCTTGGCCTGTAACGATGGGAATCAGAAGCATTGACCCGTAGGCAGGCGCACCGGGTGCAAGGAGGTAAGCAGCGCCAACGCCTAGCAGTAAGCCGAGGCTGGCCCATTCATTACCGAAAAATGGAGCTTCGGTAAAATCCGCAAGCACACGCCGCACCACCCAGAGTATTCCGTAGTCAGTTTGGCACGCCGGAGCGGGTGTGACCGGCGGTTGGTCAGACCGCACCAGCGCAGGAAATTGCTTGCACAACACGAATGCCAGAATGCTCGCGACGGCCATACCACTTACATTGCCGACCACCGCAGGCAGCTCCAGCGGGTAGCACACGTAATTGACGATCAAGAGGCTTGCCGGCGTTACCAATACGGCACCAAGCACTGCGCCGTTGATTGCTACCTGCCAACCGCCCCCGTACAGAAGCACCATCGCCGCAGGCAATGATACAAAAGCCACGAACGTCGGTTGCCAGATACCGGCGGTGAGTGTCCATCCCCACAGCAGATGGCTCAGCAGCAGACCCAATAACGAGCTGGCAAATACCCAGGGCCATAGCCCACTGCCGTAGCAAATGGCGAAGCCTTGCCAGCGATAACCTCGCAAGCCGGCCCAGTGCGCAATGCATGCTCCAGTCAGCAGGCCAAGCGCGGGCAATTCGTGTTTGTAGAAGGTGACCTCGCTAATATCGCCCACTATCCATCGCAGGCGATTGATTGGTTCGTCGAGTGACGCAGTAAGCTGCCCATAATCAAGCCACTGATCGTTTATGAGGCCTGTGACCAGGAGGGTCACGAGGCCGGCAAGAACGTAGAGTGATAGGCGCTGGGGATGCAGGAGTCGGGTAGTGTTCATGTCACCTCCTCACCGTGGCAGAGGTGCATGCAGACGGTAACCCAGGGTTTCGTCGTACAGGTCGGTCCGCCGGTCACGCGGGAGGTCATTGAGGTTGTTCCAGATCGGTGCAGAGCGTGCGCTGCTCAGGTCGATGTCAGCGTAGAGGATGGTCTCCTCCTCTGGGCTCGCTACTTCGCCAATCGGCCAACCATGGGTTCCAGCAATCATTGAGCAACCCAGGAACCGACCTCCTCGCTCGCTTCCAATGCGGTTGGCAGCAGCAATGTAGACGTTATTCACGTGGGCAGCTGTCATGGTCAGATAATTAGCCATGCAGCGGCCGGACTCATCGAAGAGTGGCGGCGGAGTCCATACCCAATTGTTCAGGCTACAGATCAGATCTACACCCTGTGCGGCCATGACGCGTGTTACTTCCGGAAACCAGATGTCCCAGCAAATCAGCAAACCGATCCGCCCAATAGGCGTCTCGAATACAGGGAACCCGAGATCGCCTGGAGTGAACCAGAGCTTCTCCTGATTCCACAAATGCGCTTTTCGATAGTGCCCAAGTAATCCATCAGGGCCCAATAAAACAGCGCTGTTGTACAGTTTCATGCCCGCCTGTTCGACGAAGCCGGCTACTACGTACACCTGGTGGTCCCTTGCAAGATCCGCCCATGCAGCAACACTCCGTCCACCTTGAAGCGTCTCCGCATGGGCATAGGCTTCAGCGCGCGAACTGAAGGTGTATCCCGTGTTGGCCAGCTCAGGCAGCACAATTAGATTGGCTCCGGCTCGGATGGCTTTACGGGCCAACGCCAGGGTTCTGGTCAGGTTTGCGTTGCGGTGTTCAACGCCGACCTGGGGGTCGGACTGAACCACAGCGATGCGCGCAGGGCTGACCGACGTGTGCATATCTGGCATGACTGCCTCCTTCTTGTGATTGTTCTTGAAGGCGGTCAGTAGAGCGGGGTTTGATCAAGGCTATAAAGTCAGGTGGTTCCTATAGACACGTAGTACACAGCTGCTGGCGGTGTAGGATTTTTTACGGAAAGCACTGTCGGCCCCGCTATTTTTCCACTTGATAGTGCGGGTAGTGCTCAAGGGTGAATGCACCATTGAATGTGGCTGATGTGCGTTCGCATAGATTGATGACAGCATCGAGGGCTGTACGTAGACAAGGTTCTGTCCAGCCAGCGTCTACAGAAAATGACTCGCCGGCCAAGTACAAACCGGAATGGGCACTGAGGTCGCGGTTGTACTTCATCAAGCTGACGGCGTCGTAATAGGTACCCGCCCGATACAGCTTCGCACAACCAAGCGCATTCCTGTCCGTCATCCAACGTTGCACTCGAACATTCTGACAATCGACGTAGGGTGAAATTGGCTGGCCGACGTTGGTGCACTGAAGAAGAATACGATCAAGCTCGGCGATACATTTATTGGCCAGTTCACGCTCTGAAAACGACGCCAGTTTCGTCGCATCGTCCTCCCACGTGTAGCTGAGCAAAATACAATCATCCGCATAATGCTCGTTATAGCGGTAGGCATAAACATCGTGTACGAAGCTGTCGGTGATCAAAATCTGAGGGATTGACGATTGGCTGTCCAGGAAGCTCTTTTTGAGCGGTGCATATACTTTGCAACTCGTCTCCCAATGAGCATGCTTCCAGGCGTCTATAATCCTCTGGGGCAGCATCTGCTGGGTGAAGCCGGCGAGAGTGATATTCGTCTCAATGAGCCAGGAAGGCGTAGTCAAGATGACGCTATCATAGTCTTCGTACACCAACGTACTGGCTTCAGGATCGCTGTGTCGCCATTTATACCCCACTTGGGTGCGACCATCTTCCAGCTTCTGCAAGGAGACCACTGCACTGTCAGTCAGCAACCCGTCCTCTCGCTGCACGAGATGTTCATAAGGTGATAGACCTAGTTCAGTAATATTCATGAACATCAGGCTCTCATCCAAAGCAGCCAGGCCCATGTACGCAGGGCCTTGGAATAACACACCCCTGCTGTCCGGCACATGCTCCACCCCGAGGTGAGGCGCAGCGTAAGGCACACCCTCGGGGTCCACACGGCCATGTACCAGTTGCAGGTGGCTGCTGAACCCAAACAATGCTGTACGCAGGGGGTACAAGCAGCAGACATCATAGAAGGCGCCCCAGCTGCCATCGCCGATCCCGATGGAATAGAAAATGGCAGATTCATTTTGATTCATGCCCAACCCGCCAAAATCACCCGGAGTAGAAGGATCCCATTTGATTAGCTCAGGCAGGTTGACAAGGTCTCTGAAAGACAACCGATGATAGCGCTCAACGATTGAAGACCACGCCTGCTCCCACTCGCGTGTTCCATAAATCGAAGCGACATGAGCTGCAAAACGCTGCGCAAATCGTTGCCATTTATCGAAGACTTTTTGAAGCAAGGCGCCCGGTGGTGGTGACACGCCCTCAGGGTTTTTCCAAATCAATAATTTGGCATCATCGGCTTCGTCAACTTGGCCATTTCGTAAGTAAATGCCTGTTGCGTTGACCCATGGTGTTCCGGGATTCGGAAAGGGAGAAAGACGCAGTTCGAACAGGCTCGCGTAGTAGGCCAACAGGGATCGCCCCTCCTGAGGTGCCTCGCCCGTTCTGTTGAAAAACGGCATACGCATGGCGCCCATCTCGAAGGGGGTGCTCGGCGTTTTATGATCACTCGCGCGATTGGCAAGCGTCAAATGGCGGCCGCCAATACGGTTGGACTGCTCAATCACAGTCACACATTCAAAGCCACAACGTAGCAACTCGCGGGCTGCAGTCAGCCCGGTAACCCCGCCCCCGACAACGCAGATACGATGAGTAGAGCGAGTAGCCTGAGCGACACCACCTTGCTGCTCAACTAAGCGACGATAGTCGAAACACAGATCTGGAGGATTGGGAAACCGGGCGGCCCATGGTTCCAAGCGGAGCGCAGGGTCTATTTCCAGATCTGCAGGATGATTGTGGGTTGAACCAATAGTCATTTGTGAACGCTCTTCGTGTTTGAAGAGCAGAAGGATGATTGCTTCGCTAGGCCTCGCTGCGTTAAATAATCACAGCACCATCACCATCAGAAGCAGCAGAGCGAGGCGCTTGTATCTAGGCAGGCCCCAGGGGCGACGGTTCACGACCCCCGACCAGCGTCGCTTTTTTATCGCACAAAGACAAAACCCCTACCTGCATGTGCAGATAGGGGTTTTGCGAAATGAATCTTGACGATGACCTACTCTCACATG
>NZ_JACVVH010000056.1:0-31952 GCF_016647865.1 Pseudomonas sp. S60
GCCGTGTCGATAGAGGAGGGTGCCGCCTGGGCAATTCATCGGCTTGAGAGCTAGGGCGCGACCATCTTCGGTTTCTCATTGCATATGACCGAATTGAGAAAATTGCAGGTAGCATCGATGGTGTTAACGCCTCCGTCGAAATTGATGCGCAGGGTCGCTGGCTTGTGCCAGGAATGATCGACGACCAGGTGCACTTTCGTGAGCCTGGCGCTGCTCACAAGGCAACCATGGCGAATAAGTCCCGAGCCGCCGTTGCGGGTGGGATTACCAGCTTTATGGACATGCCCGATACCAATCCGGCTACCTTGTCCCTCGCCGCGCTTCAAGATAAGAAAGCCCGAGCCGCTGCTTCGTCAGTCGCAAACTTCGGCTTTCACTTTGGAGTCAGCAAGGACAATCTGGATGTAGTCGCCAGTCTTGACCCGCAGCAGGTCGCAGGTGTGAAGGTGTTCATGGGCGCGTCGACGGCAGACATGCTCCTTGACGATCCTCGAGTACTGGAGCGGCTGTTTGCCAATGTACCTACTATCTTGCTCGCGCACTGTGAGCATACGCCTACAATCTTGGCCAACGAGGCTCATTACCGCGAGCAGTTTGGTGATTTCATCCCGCCGGCAATGCACCCGGTAATTCGAGATGCGGACGCTTGTTTCCGCTCATCAAGCTTGGCAGTGGAGCTTGCCAACAAGTTCAACACACGCCTGCATGTGCTGCATTTGACCACGGCTATGGAGCTGAAATTATTCGAGCCTGGCCCTCTTGCGAACAAATTGATCACTGCAGAGGTCTGCGCACATCACTTGCTATTCGATGACCGTGATTACGCAAGCCTTGGCAATCTCATCAAATGCAACTCCGCCATCAAAACCCGAGAGGATCGTGATGCCCTGCGCCAAGCTCTCCTGTATGATCGCATCGATGTAATCGGTACTGATCATGCCCCACATACGTTGGCAGAGAAGCAGAGGGCGTATGCTTCTGCGCCGTTTGGATTACCCCTGGTTCAGCATGCGCTTCCTGCGTTGTTTGAGCTGGTGGAAGAAGGTGTTCTGCCGATTACTCAACTGGTGCAAAAGACGAGTCATGCGGTTGCGGACTTGTTCGCGATCCAGGAGCGCGGATATCTGCGAGAGGGGTACTGGGCAGACCTCGCTCTTGTAGAGCGTTTAGAGGAACCACGACCAGTCGCCCATGACCCGATCCTTGCTCACTGTCAGTGGACACCGTTAAAAAATCACCAGTTGCGGCACCGAGTAATGACGACTGTAGTTTCTGGGCAACTGGCCTGGCATGGCGGATGCGTTAATGAGAGCTGCCAAGGCCTGCCTTTGGCCTTCGGTGCGCAGCGATCCTGACAACTCAAAATTATCGAGCGAGAGTGACCGACATGACGGAACAAGAGCAGCTTTCTCTGCCAGCTGACGATTACATGGACGCCGCGCAACAGGGGTTCTTCCGAGAGCTGCAGTGGCAATTGCGCCTGCTTGAGCGGGAGAAGAAGCTATTGGACAAGATTGACGAAGCCTTGGAGAGGATCTCGCGAGGAGAGTATGGATGGTGCGAAGAGACGGGAGAGCCCATTGGATTGCGACGTTTGCTTCTGCGGCCAACTGCGAAGTTGAGCGTTGAAGCCAAGGAGTGGCAGGAAAGGAAAGAGCGGCATGTGCGGGAAGACTAGGCTGGTTAGTAGTTGACCCAACAAGATACTTTAAACATATGGGGATCGATTCCTTGCCTAAGGCGGCTCGATTGCTATTTTAACATTATGAGTGCTAAAGCTTCCGCTAGGAGTACAGCTAAGCTTGGTTATAGTTTTTTGAGGGCGCTCTGCCTCACTCCTTTCTATATACACGATAAGTGATGTGCGGAAAATAGCGCGCTCGTTGCAATCTCCTCATTTCGCTTTTGCATCACTTGCATGACCTACCCGGTGTGGCGTATTCATTGGCTTATGCCCTTGTGCATGGTGCTTAGCTATTTTTTTCTGTTTGTAAAATTCAATATGTTCATTTAACGTGCCGCTATACATTGCTTAAGCATCATGCAGGTGGCTCAGGAAAAATATGAACAGACTTTTTCAGCTCGCTCTATTTACTTTGACATTGATGACTACATCAGCTTATGCGGCGAATAGTGCGCCTGCCACCATTCGAATTGCCGTTCCGGATGCAGGCGGAAGCGACAAGCATGCTGCCGGAGGCGTGATAGATGTAATCCGTGAGCAACACTTGCTCGAGAAAGCATTTGAGAAAGATAAAATAACTATTGAGTGGCGATTTTTTAAAGGTGCTGGCCCAGTCATCAATGAGGCACTAGCGAATGATCAAGTCGATATTGCATACATGGGCGACCTGGCGGCTATCGTTGGGAAAGCTGGTGGGCTGGATACTCGTGTGTTATCCGTAGGTGTGCGCGGGATAAAAAGCTATCTAGCCGTTCGGCCTGGCTCCGAGATTAAGCAGTTGAGTGATTTGAAAGGCAAGCGCATAGCTGTATTTAGAGGCACTGCTCTTCAGTTATCATTTGTTAGCGCTCTGGCCAGCCAAGGGCTCTCGGAGCGTGACGTAAAAGTAATCAACTTAGATCCGAATGCGGCGAATGCGGCATTGGCCGCAGGCCAAATTGATGGAACCTGGGGGCTTTCCAATTTGATAGTTCTGCAGCAACGCGGTTTGGCAGAGCTTCCTGTCAATTCAAAAGAATTGCAGAATGCTGGGAGTACTCAGATCATGCTTCTTGGCACTGGAAAATTTGTTCGCGACTATCCAGAGCTCGTGACGCGACTGCTCGAGGTTCAAAAGCAAGCTTCAGATTGGTTAAGAGATGAACGCAACAAAAAAACTTACATCGAATTATTTACAAAAAACTCTTCATGGCCGCCATATGTCTTGGAGACCGAGCTGGCAGATGAGGATCTAGCGACTTACTTTGACCCGCGGCTCGATGCAGATTTTGTTTCGGGATTACAAAAGAGTATCGAGCTAGCCTTTAGTGAGCGTTTAATACGTCGCCGCTTTGAGGCCCGCGACTGGGTAGAACGAAGCTACATGAACAAAGTAATGGCCGAGAAAGCCACGGCTAAAGTTAACCCATAAATTCAGCCATAGTTGGGTGGTGTATGAGCGAAAAACCATTGAGTAGTTCTGAATATCAAAACGGGATAGAAATTATCCCAGTTGCTGGTCGTATTGGTGCTGAAGTTCGAGGAATTAAACTTTCCGGCAGCCTGGCAGCAGACGCAGTAGAGACTATCCAGGAAACGCTGGTTAAGTATAAGGTCATTTTCTTTCGCGGTCAGAATCATTTGGATGACCAAGAACAGGAGGCATTTGCTGAACTACTAGGCGAACCTGCTCGTCACCCTACGTTAGCTGCGGTAGGTGGCACTAAATATATGCTTGAGCTGGACGGCGATTCAGGCCGTCGTGCAGCGTCATGGCACACGGACGTAACCTTTATAGACGCTTACCCCAAAGCGTCTGTATTGCGCAGTATCATTTTACCTGAATCTGGCGGCGATACAGTTTGGGCGAATACCGCAAGCGCCTATGAAAACCTGCCAGCGCATCTCCGTGCCTTTGCCGATACGCTGTGGGCAATCCATACCAACGACTATGACTACATTCCTCCTACAGAAGGAATTAGGGATAAGCAAAGTAGTTTTTTGTCGACCATTTATGAGGCTGAGCATCCAGTAGTGCGAGTGCATCCGATCTCTGGCGAGCGGACACTGCAACTTGGTCATTTTGTTAAATATTTGAGAGGATATTCACTGGAAGATTCAAGGAAGCTAGTATCGCTGCTTCAGGGGCATGTAACTGCCCTAGAAAACACTGTGCGCTGGTGTTGGAGTCTGGGTGATGTAGCTATCTGGGATAATCGAGCAACCCAGCACTATGCGCTCAACGATTATGGTACGCAGCGGAGGCTGATGCGCCGCGTCACTTTAAAAGGTGAGGTGCCAGTGGCGGTGGATGGATCTCTGAGCCGATCAATACGCAAAGGCTGAATATCTCGCGATAAAGTTTGAAGTATGGCGTCAGGTTGTGCTGCCCTGGCGCCACTCAGACATTTACGATAGCTTCTCCTTAAATCTCTTTATCACTAGTAACTAATTGATTTATTAGTGCTCTTGCCATGGGTGATAAACCGATGTCAACACGGCTGACTATCCCGTAGCGTGTATAGAAAGCGTCCTCGTGTTCTGGTAGTAGATTCGCGAGTTTTAGAATGATAAATCGCGGATTCGCTTCTTGTTGTTGAAAATTGTTTGTGCATGCAATTCCGATTGCGTCAGATTGTTGAACGATGTTTATCAGGGCGTATCCATGTTCGCACTCTACCGTGGGGGTGAAGTCTCTACGCCCACTAAGCTCACATAGAAGCTTGTGAATTCTGGGAGGGTGAAATACTGTCGCTAGTGGGTACTGTAGTAGATCTTCCGCCCGCACTTCCTCCTTACAACTCAGAGGATGCCCTGCGCGGCAACAAAAGTTCCACCGCCTAGGTTTTATATGTGTTATTTTGTGGTTAGGGCTGGACTCAAACTCGTCACTATCGGCTATGAAAAAATCAATGTCCTCGGCAGAAAGCTTTTGTTTGAGACCTTGCCAGCTGTCTACTTGCAGATATGTCTTAACTGCCGGATATTCTGTAATGAAGCGCCCTACCGCAATTGCAACTAGCCCGCCCGCAGCTGCTGGGCCAGAACCGAATCTTACCAGGCCCGTGCTGGTTCCGCTAAAATCCTCAACCTCTCTGATCAAGCTGCGAGCGCCATGAACGATTTGTCGCGCGTGCTCAAGAACCAATAAGCCATGCCGTGTAGGGTTTAACCCCTTTTCACCTCTATCAACTAATCTGTATCCAATATTATTCTCTAGACTTTGTATGCTGCGACTGAATGCCGATTGAGACAAATGCACAGCTGCTGAAGCTGCAGCAAAACTGCGATGTTCGATTAGGGCAATAAAGTGACGAAGCTGGCGGAGATCAATATTCATGTACGTTTCACAGGCTACTAGTTATAAATTTGGTGATGTTATATCTTTCAAGTAATCAAGCCAAATAATTGATCGATCTATTGTTATTCCTTTTTGGAATGTACTTGAAGGGCAATTAAACGGTTCCGGTAATTCGGGTTGTCATTGAGTATATTAGAGCTGTTTCACGGTACTTATAAGTTGTTCTGTTTTTTAGAATAGCAAAGTCCCGGTAATGATTGTGAACTTATTCAAAAGGGATGGCCCGGATTATTAGGGCTGACAATTACAAGCATCGCAGCCGACTAGCCCGCGCTTGACGGGCTAGATCTTGAGCTTGAGCTTGACTAAAAAATCGGCTATTGAAATTCCTTGCTAAGCACGTAATTCATACAAACAAAAACAAAAATACGACGCCAAATTATTGGCATCGGCAGTCTAATGCCATGTCGCCGATGCATGCATACAAAGAAAACCGCAAAGCGTCACGCGCGTTCGAAATGCTCCGTAGTCGGATTCGTCCTTGTGATTCCGACGCGCTCCATGGGTTGTTGCCGCACCTCCAAACGCGCGATGTTTGGTAACCGATTTAATACCCAGGGGACAGCTAAGGACGCGCCGGCTGTCCTGAAGACTCGAGAGTGATGGCCGGCAGGAGTGGTCGTAATCGAGAATGACTCTCGTTATCATAGTGTTATTACATAACAGGAGTAGTGCTATGCAAGTCCTTTCATCGCTCAAGCAAGCCAAGAATCGCCATCGGGACTGCCAGGTAGTGAAGCGGCGCGGGAGACTCTACGTAATCTGCAAATCCAATCCGCGCTTAAGGCGCGGCAAGGTGGTGTGAAGAAAATGTGAAATCTTCTGAATGCCGGTCTCCCAGCCTTCGTTGATCGATGGATCAAGGTCTTCATTACGCGGCGGTACCTTGTAGGCAGCTGCACCTGTGCCTACCTGGAAAGTGCGGCCCCAGTTCGCATAAAAACTCGCAAACTTCCAGGGTGAGTAGACGACACTGAGCTTCGGCTGTTTGATAAGGCCATAGTCGTTGATGTCGTAATCTTGGTCGGTAAGCTTGTTAGTGAAATCGCCGCTGATCTTGTCGACGCGGGGCCGGGACAATCTTCAGCGACTCAAAGGGCTCGATTTCGGCCTGCACATAGGCTCCAACGGTATTGAAGTCGAAATCTTGGTCGCGAGTCTGAGTCTGCCGCACGCGGTTGATGGTGTTGTAGCGCTCGCTGCGGTTTTCCTGCTTCTGCATATCGCTACCGCCCTCCAGGGCGAAGGCGTGCAACCATTCAACCTCGGGCCGCCAGGTCAAGGAGGTGATGGCGCCGTATTGGGTCTCGTACCCATTGCACTGTTGCATTGGGTACTGCCTGTTGTTAGGAGTGAGGCGCTCCTGTGTAGAAGCTCAAGTCTCAGACAACGGGGAGTAACGGATTTTCTCATCGAGCGATTCGACTCTCCGGCTTTGGTCATGTGAGCTGAAGAAAGGGGGGGCAACCACGCAGCGCTTGTGATGGTGCGTTTGGCTTCAGCTGCTGTAATGGGGCCAGAGCGGGCCGTGCTCAAACGGGCGCCGAGCGGTAGCAGTGCCCAGCAGCGGGGGCTGTTGGGCGTCCGCTGCTACTGGACACGCCCAAGCGCCCTCTACTGGTACTGGTTTTCACTGATTTTTCGAGCTATTTCCACCGCGCCTTGCAGATCTAGGTGACTTGAGGCAAACGACCTCATCAAAAGCGGTCGAGGAAGAGCCCAGTCCCATTTCTCTCGGATCATGTTTTCCACGTTCTCGAGAATGGGCTCCAGATTAGAGACATCTAGCTGAGCGACGGTACGCAATGCTTTCAGTGAATCCTCCGCACCAAATGCGATGTCCAGAAAAAGTCCCGAGTTCTCACACTGGATGCCCACATGCCTCAGCAGCAAAGCCAAGGCATCATTGGTGTAGTCGCCTTGCCAAGTTACAAGATGGCTGGCGCTAGCCGATCCCACGATCGACTTTTCCCCGAGCCCGAGGGCATGAAATGTTTGCCGCGCTTCCTGGAGCAATGATTGGGCCTGCTTGTCCAGGAAAGGGCAGGGTGCTGTTTCCGAAAGAACACTCCGCATCTCCATTCGAACGCGATCGTGTATCTGAGCGCCCAAGCCGTCAAACTGGGGTGGCTCGCCGCCGCGCGTTGGGGTAACCACGATGACTTTGGCTTCAAGATCTACATCCTGAACCTGCCAGCGTCGGCCACCAAAGATGATTCTCTGCCCCTTGGAGAGTGGCCGGCTAACGGGCAGAGATCCCAGTGGTTTGCCATCTCTGAGCAGTCGGAACTCTTCATCGCTGGTAAAAGCGGTGTAGAACTCATAGTGATTGATCAGACGCTCACCCAGCTCACCTGGCAGGAGCAGACCAGAACTGTCCTGGACAATCAGCTCCTTCTCACCCATGCCTTTGAGCAGCAACATCAGATCGCCCTTCGTTACGCTCGCGAAGCTGCCGCTGGCAATGAGATCGTTCCACAGTTGGGCAGCGCTGGCGCCGCCCATTTGGGCAATGGTCGACAGGCATTGCTGAACGAGCGTGGAAGCATGCATTCCCTTCGAACGAGGGGGCTCAAACCAACCGGCCACCAGCAAGCGAATCATGGCAACGGTTTGCACCAACCCTTCACGCAGTTGATCGGAAAGGTCGGACTGATCCGTGAGCACGCGCTCCCGGCAGTAGCCTCTCAGGATGGCAGGCTCGCCTGCGCGCCGTCCCGATCTTCCGAGCCTTTGTCGCAGGCTAGCTACAGAGGGTGGGCATCCCACTTGGGCAACTGTTCTGATGTTTCCGATATCAATGCCTAGCTCAAGCGTCGTCGTGCAAATAGCAGAAGCGGGTGGATCGCCGGCTTTTAGGGCACGCTCAGCATCTTCTCGCAGCTCTTTTGAGAGGCTGCCATGGTGTGGCCAGAACTCGTTGAGAACGCCATCGTTTTCGCACAGCGACCGCAGTCGATCTGCAAACCACTCTACCTCTTGGCGCCGGTTAGGGAAGATCAGGTTGTTGTGCCCGCGTAAAACCTTGTAGAGATGTCCGGCGATCGCAACTTTAGAGCCTGACTCCTCGGTCTCCTCGTCTGTGGCATCTTCCTCAGAGGATTGTCGCTTACCATGGTCGGCAACCACCTGCTGCATTGGACGCTCGATGTAGCCGCGTACCTGAACTTGCAGCTCCTGGCCTGTCGACGTCGAGTTGATGACGGTGATCTGCTCAGGGTTGTTCGGCCTTAGAAACACCTGAGCCAGAGACATCTCACCCAAGGTGGCAGATAGGCCCACACGTGGAAGCTGCCTGCCAACGACTGTCTCCACGCGCTGCATCAAAGACTGCAATTGCTTTCCACGCTCGCTGCCAATGAACGCGTGAAGCTCATCCACGACGATGTAACGTAGGTTTTGAAAAACACCTGGCAAGCTTGAGCCTCGGTTCACGAAGAGTGCTTCAAGCGACTCAGGTGTGATCAGCAGAATGCCTTCAGGTGATTTGAGAAAGCGTTGTTTCTTGCTTGCGGACACGTCCCCATGCCACGCGACGACTGGAATCTCCAGTCGTTCGCACAGTCTGCTCAGCCTGTCCCATTGATCGTTGATCAAGGCTTTAAGAGGGCTGATGTAGAGCACCGCGCCTGCGGTGCTCGTATCGTTCAAGAGGTTGCTCAGGACGGGAAGGAAAGCGGCCTCGGTTTTACCCGCGGCAGTTGAGGCCGCGATGATGACGTCCTGATCGGCGCCTATGAGAGCCGGTACCGCCCACTCCTGCGCATCGCGTAGCGACGTCCAGCCCTGCGACCAGATCCACTGCTGAACCTCGGGGTGCAGGCGCTCGAATGATGAAGAATCAGAGCTTGAAACTGGCGAGCTCATCATCTGCCTCGACTTCTAGATCCTGCTGGGCACCTTCGTCCTTGGTCAACTCCACAGCGCCGACCAGCGAGCGCCAATCTGCTCCAGGATTTTGCTCGATCACCGCAAGCAAGCTGATGAACGCTGT
Organism: Pseudomonas sp. S60; assembly: GCF_016647865.1. NCBI lineage: Bacteria > Pseudomonadati > Pseudomonadota > Gammaproteobacteria > Pseudomonadales > Pseudomonadaceae > Pseudomonas > Pseudomonas sp. S60. The sequence continues at coordinate 9,019 of NZ_JACVVH010000056.1, forward strand.
AATCGTAGTCCTCGGCGTGCGGAAATAAGCCTCACCCAGTCGCTGATTGCAGTGAGCCATGAAGGCTGGGATCGCTTCATCCGGCAGCAGGAATCTTTCAGGTTCACCGTAGGCGTACACGTGCCTCAGCTTCTGCAACAGCACGAAGAAATCTTCGGGTGTCAGGCTGCTCAGTCGAATGACCGGGCCAGACAGGTCAACCAGGCCAGACTTGGCAAAGGTGTTTTCTGCCAGACGGGACTGGAGGGCAGGGTAGCTGTACAGGCCGCGGCGAGTGTCCATCAAGAATTCTGGTGTTCCGCCCAGGACAAAGCCGAGACCTTCTGCAGAGCCCTGCAACGAGTCATTCAGAATGCGCAGGATCTGTTCGTAGTTGGCATTACGGGCTTGGGTGTTCGCAAGCTTGTAGAGGTTTACCAATTCGTCGAGGCAGACCATCAAACCGCCAAAGCCTGCCAACCGCACAAAGCGCGCAAGCAGTTTCAACTGGTCGTAAACCGATGCGTCATCGACGATCGTGCGCACACCAAGTGCAGCTCGCGCATCTGTCTTGGTGGAGAATTCGCCACGCAGCCAGCGGATGGCATCTGCTTTCAGCTGCTCATTTCCCTCTTCGAAACCACGGCAGTACGCTGCGATGACCTCGGCAAAGTCATAGCCATTAACCATCTCAGTGAGCTCTGCCAGGTACTCACGAATGACGGCTTCGCTTTCCACACCCTTGGCTTTGGCTTCAGACTTGGCCTGGGAAATGAATTTTTCGACGATGCCCTGGAGTGCACCACCATCTGGTTTCGTTCTTGTGGCCATGTTCTTGGCCAGCTCAGAATACAGCGACCGAGCTTGCCCACCGGAGGCATGGAGTCGACGATCCGGGTTCAGATCGGCATGCATGGTGACGAGCTTGCGCTCCATGGCGATACCGCGCACGAGGTTCAGGAAGAAGGTCTTACCTGCACCGTACTCACCAACGACCACACGGAAGGCCGAACCACCATCGGCCAATCGATCAACATCCTTGAGCAGCGAGTCGAGCTCGCCGGCCCGGCCCACCTGAATCAAATGCTGGCCAACGCGAGGTACAACGCCTGCACGTAGTGACTGGATGACCGCGTCGCGATCCTTGGCACGTATCTTACTCATAGGGCTAATTCGTCCAGAATTTCGGGATTGATTTCGATCGGGTCGTCACCTTCGGTTACCGGCATGTCGAAGAGCTCGAAGGCGGTGTCGTTAATCCGTTCTAATGCGCCATCCAGCATGAGCTCCATATCGCTCGCAGCGTCCTCAAGCTCGGCACGACTCCATTCGGTTCGTGAAACCAATAGACGTAAGAAGGCTGAGTGCTCCATGTCCAGGCCATGAACGGTGGCAAGCTGCTCCGCAGCGCTCTCTTCCGCTTCTTGAGTGACTTCAGGCGGGTGGGCATTACTAGTTTCAGCGGTGACCTCGTCGCTGAATACGCTGGCGAGCAGCGCTGATACTTCAGCTGTCTCCTGCTGCAGGCGAGCGACTTTGTCCATGTCCAGGACAAAGCCTGCGTCGGATGTCTGTGCCGGTTTGTTAGCTATCGTTGGGCTTGCCGTCCCTGTCACTGTATCCACCTGACGAGCAGGCAGTACCGCAGCACTGTGCAAATCGCTGTAGACGAACTGCGGATCCAGCGACAATGACTTGTAAACTCGCTCAAGCAGCTTCACTTCTTGCGGCGTGACCTCGCCGTCTGCCTGGGCCAGGTGGGCCAGGAAGCTCGCAATTTTTCGCTTAGCCTCTGCAGTCAAAGGCTCCAGCTTCTTCTTGAGGCTGGCCAGGGTAGGGGGCTGTTTCAGCTGAATTTTCAGGTGGGCTTTCAAGCGCTTGCGGTGGGCCACACAGAGGTGATCCCACGAGTCGATGTGCCCAGACAATAAGCTCACTTCTTCGAGAGAGGTGTCACCATCTGCCGCAGCGACAGCGCTGGCCAGATCAAGGGTCACAGCTGCAGCGTTGTAGGCGTCCGATGAGCGAAGAGAGCCTTCCTCCGAGTCAGCAGCGAACAGAGCGATGGTGTCTTCAGCTTTAGGTGTGCGACTACCGGAGAGCACATCGGGCTCCAGGCCAATGCGCTTGCTCTCTAAGGCACGGGCCAGCGCGCCCACCTTGTCACGTGAAAGCGCGCCGGCGGATTTGAATCGCCCGGCCAACTCGCCGAAGCTCATGCAAATAGTTTCACCGCCCACACGTTGCGCAAGCTGATCGAGCTCAGTTTGAGCCTCTGCTGGCCAGAGTTCAGTGGGTAGCTGAAGGATGGCTTCAAGTGAGCCCGCTGCATCCGGGTTGCGCCCCAGGTACCGGCTATAAGGGTCGAGCACGTTCGTGCAGTCTTCAACGATAACCTGCAGCTTATTTCGGGTGCCAGAGGTGGCGCTCACGTCCGGTAAGTCACCCACGGATTCAGCCGGAATGTTCAGTGTCGCTGAGGCTGGGCGATAGGCGGTTTTGAGCTTGGTTTTGTTCTGAGCCAGCGCGATCCCGTTGGGGTAGCGCTTTGCGAACTCGTTTTTGAAGAGTGCTGCAAACTGCTCCGGGCAACGAGTCACAGGTGTGCGCCTGGAGATGTTTGGCTCTGACTGAGCCCAGGCCAATGCCCAACTTGGATTCAATGGGAATTTATCCACGGCCATCTGACCCAGAGCGACGCGAAGTGACATCGGCAGTTCATAACCATCGGAGCTCATGGTGGGCGGCTCGCTCAAATAGCTTTGAGCTTGGAGCGAGCCTGATTCGAGATGAGCGAGGAAGCGTGTTGCGTAGCCGCGGAAGGAAGAGTTACCGCCGTAGAGATCTATCAGACGCCTCACTTCGGCTTTGATCGCAGGCAGTTCAGCCTTCGCCTGTGGGTCGGTTGGCGCATCAATCAGCGCACGCCGTTCAAGCCCATAGAAGAACAGGAATACGTACCCGGCATCGGCTGGCTGACGACGTCCACCGGCCAGCCATTGCAGATAGGCCCGACGTGCCTCTGGCGTGATGCTCTTGTAGCTAGGCCAGTAGGGCATTTGCCGATCGGTGAGGCTCATGGGGGATCGTGCAACTCGAAGGGTTGCATCAAGCAAAGAAGGCTCGGAATGACCGAATTGGGTTGCGCGTTCGGTGATGTAGAGCATCCCGCCTGGTATGGAGAGCCCTGCGACGTTGAATGATTCGCCTTCCGCAAGCCAACGCACCCCAATCGGCTGTGGGGGCTTGGGAATGGTGAAGCCCTGATTGGGTGGAGTGCCTACTTGAACTATATGGAATTCAGGTTCGCGCGCGCGCGTGCTTGCTGCGCTGAACTGGGCGGGAACACTGGGTGAGTTTGCTTGCAGGGTAGCTGTGGCAATTTCAGCCGTGAGCTCATCCTCTGCGTCATTGGGATTGTCGAGGGAGGGGCGCCTGATCGCCCATACCAACACCCCTATGCCCAGGATGACTCCGAGTGCAATCCATACCTGCTTCGGAATCTGCGCCAATAGGGCGACAACGAATAACAAGGCGTACAGAGCGATCGGCCCGCCGCCGCTCCCTTTTCGCTTCCGTGGCATACGAGTGTTCCATGAGGTGGGTAATGGCCAAATGACATTCTTACGGATTTTTTTTGGCCGGCCAAGCCTATTAGACGAAGGGAAGGGTTTTCTCCGAGGCCGCGTTCAACAGCTTCACGAGATTTCGAATGCGATGGTACAGCGGCTCCTGTACACAGCGTTACCCGCCGCCTACGTATGGCTATCTCAGTTCACTAAGCTAAGAATTCAGGGCGCTTGAGGTCGCTGATGAGCGTCAGATTTCCGCTTGGAGGTATGTATGAGGCAGGTCACCACGAGCGATATGTGAAAGGGTTCAAAAGTGATAAGGCTTCGCGCCCAGGCCTCCACCTAAACCCTTGGACAAGATCTATTGGCCCTACATCCTTGGTAACGTGGCGGTCAGAGGCATACAGAAGACGATGATTAATTACATTGATACCTTAACAAAACGGCCTTAAGTCCCGTTCAGGGCTGATCCATGGAAAAGGCGTTACAGGACTACCCAGTAGTATCATTACTGCTTTTCGGATGGTTGATCTTCCTCTCTGCTAAACTGCGCACGGAGCCTCAGCTTTTCTGCAACCTCGAATATGTTGTCTGCGGGGTCGGGTCTAGTAGAAATGTAGCCGTTCTCGGCGAGTATTCGAAATGCTTCTTCGACGACTCGCTCTTTAGGATTGCGCTCGATAAACGTGCTCATAGCTGCTTTCTCTTTAGGGTACTGCTCTCGATAACGACAGCATCACATGCAGGACAGGTTCAGTCACTGCGTTCTGCGGCTGGTCGTTCAAGCAATCCTACTCCGGTTACCATTTGTCGGATGTGTTTTTGGGAGCTGGTATGTTTTGTCATTAGAGCTTGTACAACCTACTGGGCAGCAGGGAAATGGATCGTCTCGATGGGCTTGAAGTCGGTACTTGTCTTGCCCATCAGTCGATTCGGTTCGAAGCCTTTTAGTAAGGGCGACCGTTCACCATCAATCAATTCCTCAGCAGCGAGTTTTCCCAGCACTGGTGCCAGGGTCATACCGCTATGTGTTGCGATCACATACAGGCGCTCGTGACTTGATACATAGCCCACGGCTGGCAAACCATCAGCCGGACGTGCGCGCTGCCCCACAAGCAGACGCTCAAGGCGAACCTCCTGGGTGTTATTGAAGACACGGCCCAATCGAGCCAGCAACTCTCGTCCCACATCGCCGTCTAGTGCGTAATTTATGCCCGGATCCGCAGCATGGTCGAGGTCAGGAGCCTGCAGCAGCAATCTTCCACCTCCATCCGGGCGTATGTTGAGTTCCGGAGTGATGAGGTTTGAGCGCAGCTGGATTTGGGCCGGTGTGGTGTATCCCAAGAAACTACATCCGATCTTCCCGGGCTGGTCGGCATCGATCATTGCGATCTGAGCGTTGGCCTTGGCTAGCACTGGTGCAGTCCATCGTCCGACCGCACAGACAATGAAGTTCCCCTCCCATTTACCTCGTTGATTGATCGTCAGCGATACTCCTCCGGCATGCTCTGCGATATCTGTAATTTGATGATGTTCGAGAATCTTTACGCCAAGGCGCACCAGCTCGCTACGCAAGAATGCGAGAAAAATTGACGGAGAAAGGACTGCCTCGGTTGGAAAGCTCCACACATCAATCCCATCCGCAGGTGCTACCAGCTCTGGAATGAGGCGCTTGATCTCGTCGATCCGGAGCAACTGAACAGGGTATCCCTTGCTCTGCAAGGAAAGTACTCGAGCACTCAACCGCTTGGTACGCTCGCTATCCGTTGCCCACTCAAGCGTCCCGCTTTCGTCGAGCCAGGGCGCGCGATCAGTGTTCTGCTTCTGAAGGCGCTGATGCTCTCGCATGCCTTCCACGTTCAAATGGTGGTAACCCAAAGGGGACTTCCCGTTTGAGTTGATCCACGCGTAGGTAGTCGAACTGGTTCCGCCTCCCACCGACCCAGCCTCAAAGAGCGTTACGTTCGCACCTTTGAGCGCAAGCTCGCGTGCAGTCGATAGACCAATGACGCCGGCACCAATCACACCAATTTTCAATTTCATATCTCTCCCTTGGACGTGATATGCCTAAGCAGGGTAGCTACTGTTCTGTGAGGACTCACATTGGGTGTGAGGAAGTACCCAGCTTCATCCTCGCCACAGCCGGAAAGTGCCCGAGCTACTAGCGTATTCAAGCCTACTGACTGGGCGCCCTGAGACAACCGTACGAACTACTAGGTCTAGAAGTGCTGCTTATAGGATAGGCAGGATTTACCAACGGTCATGGAGGTTGCCCAGCGGGTGGAGGATTACGCTCCTAGATGACTGTGCACCATATCCAAGTCTTTCTTCAGCTGAATTCTCAGGTTGGAAATGAGCTTCTTCGAATTCTCTCCCAGCGGCATTCCGGGGCGGAATAGCAGCAAACTGCTGAATTTGACATCGATCCCGAACCGCCTTACCTCCAGGCCTCGATCCAGATAATCGACCACGGAAATGGGGCTAACAAAACCGACTCCCACTCCTCGAAGCGCTAACTCACAGATGGCGTGGCCATAGGGCGTTTCGATCCGTAAGTTGAGTGCAACGTTAGCCGCTTGCAGTGCGTCCTCCAAGCGCAACCGGCTGCTATCTTCCGGATTAAGGGCTAGAAAATCATGGTCTGGCAGGTCAGTCGGATCGATCACGGTCTTGTGTGCCAATGGATGTCCCTTCGGCATCACAATCACCCCAGGCACGTCGAGAAACGCGGAGTGCTCCAGTCCCATCACTGGCATCTCGTCAGCCATCAGCCCGAAATCGCACTGCCCGGACGATATCTCCTGATGAACCTCGCGGCTGCTGAGTACCTTAAGGGAGACGCGGAGGTTTCGAGTCGCTAGATCGAAGCTGGCCAGCGCACGAGGCATAAATGCGTTGCCTAGTGCAGGATGCGCAGCAACCGTAAGTCGATCCGTGCCGTAATTTCGCAAGCTCTTCATCCGGTGCTCGATTGCCTCCATGCCTACAAAAACTCTCTCGACATCGACCATCAGGGCTTGGGCTTCTTGGGTTGGTACTAGACGCCCACGGATGCGATGGAACAGCGCAAATCCAGCATTGCTTTCCAGCTTTCGAATGGCCTGGCTGACTGCTGGCTGGGAAACGCCCAGCATGCTGGCGGCTTTGCTAGTGCTGCCAGCATTCATGACAACCCTGAAGGCTTCGATTTCGCGGAGATTCATAGGGGTCTATAACCTTTGCTTATTGACTTAATAATTCAAAATATAGCCACACCGTTTTTCCTATCGCAAGATGTGATCCACCAATATTGACATCGCAGGGCGCGTTGAATGAAGTATATGGATCACGCTGGAAACCCATTTGCCAGCCTATCACCCACAGTCTGGCGGGGCTCCACAGTCGTCTTCGACACCTTTGAAGACTTCGTCTCTCGTAAAGAGCGTCAACCCGACGGCTACAGCTACGGTATCACCGGCACCCCAACCGCTCGCGGCCTTGAGCGTCGAATCGCGGATCTTGAGGGCGCAAAGCACTGCGTGCTCATGCCTTCTGGGGCATCGGCCCTGATCACGACGGTCATGGCTTTTGTTAGGGCAGGGGATCACCTTTTAATCTCAGAGTCATGCTATGGCTCACTCAAAACCTTCTCCCGGCAATGGCTTGCTAACATGGGCGTGGATGTGGAGTTTTATCCGCCCACCATCGATGCTGAAATTGAAGCGCTGATTCGTCCCAACACCAAGATGATCTGCATGGAAGCCCCAGGCACTGTCACGATGGAAATGCAGGACATTGCTGCGATCACCGAAATCGCCAAGCGTCATGGTGTGCTGACCATGCTGGACAACACCTGGGCCAGCCCTTTGTTCTTTCGGGGCATTGAGCACGGTGTTGATTTTGTTGTTCAAGCAGCTACTAAGTACTTCAGTGGCCACTCAGATGTCCTCATGGGAAGCGTCAGCCTTGATAACTTCGAGCTCTACGGTGCGCTTCGAGAAGCGCAGAGCATTTTCGGTCAAGCTGTAAGCCCTGATGACTGCTTCTTGGTCGAGCGAGGGCTGCAGACCTATGCATTGCGCCTCAAGGAGCAGGGGCATAAAGCACTGCGCATTGCGAGATGGCTGGAAACGGTGCCTGAAGTCAAGGAGGTATTGTATCCCCCGCTAGAAAGCCATCCTGGGCATGAGATCTGGAAGAGACATTTCAAAGGCCCAGGTTGCTTGTTCTCGTTTGTACTGCAAGCACCTCCTAGCGAAGAACAATTTGGTGTGTTCTTCAACGCATTGAAAAAGTTTCCGATCGGTGCAAGTTGGGGGGGCACGCACAGTCTGATTGCGTATTACCCAGCAAGCCAACAAGCCACGAGGCGCTTCTCGCCTACCGATCAATCCATTATCCGCGTGTCCATCGGGCTAGAAGACGAAGAAGTTCTACGGGAAGACCTTCAACAGGCAATCGCTGCGTATTCCCGAATACTCTATTGATGCAAATCTTGCGACTGATAAGATTGCGATGAAATTTAATCCTGCCATAAGCAGCAGAGTTTCTGCACTATAATATAGGATGAATATTAATGAAGCAGTTCACTACGTGTGTCGTTTTGGGTGTTGCGATGTTGTGCGGTGTTTCGATGAGCGCTTGTGCTGAAGACTCGTTGAAGGTCATTAAAGAGCGTGGTGTCATTCGAGTCGCTAACACCCAATCGAGTCCGCCTTGGAGCTACTTGGGGGAGGATAATAATGCTGCTGGCTATGATGTCGCTATTGCAAAAGAAGTGGCAAAGCGTATAGGGGTGCCGAAAGTCGAGTTTGTAGCGGACAGTTTTAAGAATTTCGTCGAGGGGTTGAAAACAGATAAATACGATGTGGTCATGAACGACGTGACACCCACCGAAGAGCGTCGTAAGCAGGTCGATTTTGCAAACCCGTATGGTGTCGAGCAGTTCTATATTTTTGTCAAAGAGAACAACGATTCCATCAAAAGCATCAAGGACATGCCAGGGAACTCTGTAGGCGTGACCTCTGGCAGTAGCAACGAAACGTGGGCTCGCAAGCATATGACGTCGTCAGATATTCGTGCGTATGAAAATGGCGGTCTACTGTTCAACGATTTGGCCATTGGCCGAGTTGATGGCGTGCTCTCTTCCCTTTTTAGTGGTGAGAAATTCAAAAAAACCAATAATTTACCCATCAAAGCGGTTGGCGAGCCGCTGACCTATCAGTTGTCGGCACCCGTAGTCGCGAAGGGTAAGGACTCTTTGCGAGATGCCATCAGCAGTGCGATCGATAGCATGGTCAAGGACGGCACGGTTGACGCATATTCAGCCAAGTGGATTGGTACGAACTACCACATGACTAGAGGCATCGATGCAGCACTGGCTGAGCTAGCCGAGGACAAATGATATGTGGGATCTGTTCCTTCGCTCGTTGCCTCTATTGCAGACGGCGTTTCTAATGACGCTGGGTTTGGGCTTTGCTTCGTTCGTGCTTGGCTGCGTGCTGGGCTTGGCCATCGCGCTGCTCCGAAACTCCCAGGGTCGGATACTGAGAACCATTGCATTCGCTTATGTATCCATTTTCCGTGGTACACCGCTGCTGGTGCAGATGCTGCTGATCTACTTCGGTCTACCTCATTACGGAATCGTCGTGAGCCCGATACCCTCAGCCTTGATTGCACTGAGTTTGTTCGCAGCCGCTTACCTGAGTGAGATTTTTCGCTCAGGTATCAACTCCGTCGATCCTGGGCAGTGGGAAGCTGCCGACTCCATGAGCATGGGCTATTGGGTTTGCTTACGTAGAATCATTCTCCCGCAGGCATTTCGAATTGCGCTCCCGCCGATGGGCAGCCGGCTGATCGCGCTTATTAAGGACACGTCCCTGGCATCAACGATCACCGTTATGGAACTCACTCGTGTGGCGGAGCAGGTAGGTGCCGCTACCTTCAAATACATGGAAATGTTTGTGATGGTAGGCGCCATGTACTGGGTAGTGAATCAGCTACTGACAATTCTACAAACCTGGCTGGAAGGTCGCTGGACGAGGCATATGCGATGAGCAATCCGAAAATACGTGTCAGTGGTCTGCGTAAGTCGTTTGGCTCACTGAATGTCCTTCATCAGATTGACCTCGAGGTGAATAGCGGCGAGGTTGTAGTAGTTCTGGGGCCATCCGGATCGGGTAAAACTACGTTGCTCCGCTCGCTCAATTTGTTGGAGAAGCCAGACGGAGGGAGCCTCGAAGTCTGTGGCCATCGTGTCGAAGTTGGGGTGGGCGGTAAGCTCGATAGCGAGTCCAAGCGCCAGATAAAGCTGCTCAGACGAAAAACCGCGATGGTCTTTCAATCCTTCAACCTTTTTCCGCACATGACGGCTCTGCAGAATGTGGCCGAAGGCCTCATCAGTATCAAGAAAATCGCAAAAGCTGAGGCTTATGCGCGTGCACGGACATTGCTTGCAAAGGTAGGCCTTGAAAGCAAGGAGCAGAGCTATCCTGCAAAGCTGTCTGGAGGGCAGAAGCAGCGGGTGGCTATTGCGCGCGGCTTGGCAATGGAACCTGAGGTGATTTTCTTCGACGAGCCCACATCTGCGCTGGATCCCGAACTTCGAGATGAAGTCCTTTCGGTCATGAGGTCATTGGCTAGCTCAGGGATGACAATGCTGGTGGTAACCCACGAGCTTCGTTTTGCTCGTGAGGCTGCTGATCGAATCGTGTTCATGGAGCATGGAGTAGTGGTGGCAGACGAGCCACCCGAAAGCTTCTTCAACAGTCCTAATGAGCGGATCCAGAAGTTTCTCTGCCGGTATTGAGATCACAACACAATTGCTCGAGCTCAGGGGCCACTTACAGTCTAGCGATTGTGAGGAGGCCCCTCATTGCTGCCTAGACCTTTTACCCCGCGTCAGTCGACCAGGGCTGGCGGGGCTTAATCAACAGCTTCGACGCTCATGAGGCATTTGAAGACTGGCTGTTGAGGTCGTGCCTGAGCAGGTTGATCAGTGAGCAAGATCGTGATGATCCCTGCTCATCCCCGTTTTCAACAGACGTCCGTCTGAAGCATCCCCCATTCTAATTTCACCGAGAAATCCGCACGGCTCTACCAGTGGCGCGCAGCCGTCGACTTTGAGATACCCAGCATCCTGGCGGTCTCCGCTTTCGAGTGGCCAAGGGATTTCAATCGCTGAACTTCATCGCGCAATTTTCCCGCTTCGATGACGCGAGGATGAGGCGCGGTTTGATCGTCGATCGAGAGCGGCTGGTCAAGCGCATCAACAGCCTGCAGTTCAGTGCGGACAAGCTCCAACAGCTCCGCCGGAGGCATTTTTTCGCTAGCCCCGTACGTCAATGCAATAAGAGTGAGGGGATGGATTTTCAGCAGGCCGGCGATTTCATCGAGGCGTTGCAGTGTGACGCTCGACTCGCTCCTTTCAAGCCGAGAGACGTGCGACTGGGACACGCCCCCCTCGAAATCTGTCTGGAAGACTTGGCGTCGAAGGCGCATGAATTTGAGTGCTGAAGCAAAAGCTTGCCGGAGCATGAGTATCCCGTACCGGAAATCCCACTATATGCCGCGTTTGCGCAGTTCGACTCAAACCCTTATAGTAATTCCAGTGGCGCCTCTGGTTGTGTGTGCCCTTGCGCTCACCTGGGCAGCAGCTTCATCACTGTCTAAGGCGTGTCGCATCACATGATGCGCGCTCAATACTCTGCTAAATCCTCCCTAGAGGTGGCGAGTGGCGAGTACGTTCTCAAGCGACGTCAATTTTCTGGGAAAACGTTTAGTCCGTTCCTGCCAGCCTGATCCGGAGAGCCGTTGTTGACATGAGAGTGAAAAGCTACTCAGACCTGCACTTAGAGTTCTCGAAACGGCCTCCACTCGACGTGGACGACGCTGACGTAGGTCTCGTGATCTGGGCGGGAGACATACATACCAGAGGGAGCAGCGTGGCTTGGGCCCAGAACACCTTCACATCGCGGATGGCCGTTAGCGGCAACCATGAATTTTACAGATCGGTGAGTCTTTGGACGTACGCATAGTCATGTTGACTTGACTTTTGATGGCTGCCGAATAGTGAGTAATCCTCGCGGTTATCCAAAGGAAGGCTGTGGTTTTGATCCAGTTTGTACTGTTGAGATTTAAATTAGTGCTGAGAGCGCAATGTATAACTATCGGGAAAAATTAGCTGAGGCGGCTCAGCAACAATTCAGCCATCCAGTGACGGGCTTTTTATTAGATGCCCGCCTCAAGGATAAGGGCGTGAGGGGTGCGGTTTTTAATGACGCCTGCAATCGCTTTGAAGACGGAGACACCTTTACAACAAGCGCAGTTCAAGAGGTGCGTCAAGAGCATGGTTACACTTTATACATTACGGAAAATGGTTCCTGTTACGTAGCCGTGAGCCACATGCTCTTCATTGAAGATGTTATCGACGGCGTGCCTCAGGCGTTGATCCTGCGTGCAGGCTGACCGGGGCTCCCGACCTAGTGCCCAAGGCTCCTGGAAAAATCGCAGCTCTGCATGATTAAGGAAAAATGCATGTCTGATCTAAAAAAAATGGTTGTCACTATCAAGAACTATGATCTCCAAGCTGTCGGTGATCTTGATGAGCTTTATAGTCGCGTGCGGCTGGAGGATTAGCAAGTCAATACGTTCTACTTTAAGCAAGTTGTAGTACCTAAGTATCTTAGAGGGCACGGAGCCATGGCTAAAGATGTCCCGCGAACCTGGTGTTTCAAGCATGTGGCAAAAAATCTATTGTCCTAATCGCTTATGAAAAAGTTAATGGTAAAGTTGAATATGATCTCGATGATTTTCGGGTCATTGCACGGGCGACGGTCTTAAAAGGAATTGTGGTTGCGCTGCTCTCTATTCCTGGCGGAGTTATCGCTGCTACAGCGACACTTGGGCTAGGTTTGATAATTATCCCGATGGGGGTTTATTACGGCTATCGCAATGTGTTCAGGCTTCCAAAAATGTTGAGTCGGAAAAAATTGATTGATGAATTCTCAGCGTTTGGTATCTCCGTACGCTGATAGCCTAGGGAAGCAGCTATTTCCTGCAGGGCCCCCGCTTCGCTGGATGCACCAGAGAGCCAATTAGCCTGTCGATACGGAGACCTGGCGATACGATGCGAATCACAATCTACTCAGATCTTCATTTGGAGTTCGCTGAATTCCGTCCTCCCGCCACGGGTGCTGATCTGGTCGTATTGGCCGGCGACATCTCAGTGCGTGGCCGCGGAGTAGACTGGGCGAACGGCAATTTCAAATGTCAGGTGATCTACGTCTGCGGCAATCACGAGTTCTACAAGGGCCATCTAGACCGGACGTTCACAAAAATGCGTGATTCGGCTGCTGAGCACGTGCACGTCCTAGAAAACCAAATCCTGATCATCGGTAACACGCGTTTTCTGGCCGCTACAGCTTGGACGGACTACACGGCTACGGGCGACTACAGAGCGGCGATGAGGGTCTGTGCGGAGTGGATGACCGACTTCAAGAGGATCCGCATCGGAGAGGGCTACAGCAAGCTTCGTCCCGTCGACCTCATCGCTCGAAATATCGCGACACGCGAGTTCCTGGCTACCGAATTGGCGAAGGACTTTGATGGCAATACTGTCGTTGTAACCCACCATTGCCCCATCCAGGATGTCGCCGGCGAGGGTCACGAAGGGCATCTCGGCGCGGCGTACTTCAATCAGTGGCATGATCTGGTCGCTCAGGCTGATGTCTGGGTTTTTGGTCACACTCATCAAGCAGTCGACACGGTTGTTGCAGGCTGCCGAGTGGTATCGAACCCGCGAGGTTATCCTCGCGAGCCTACTGGTTTCTCGCCTGATTTCACCATCGAAATCTAACCATTCATGTGACGATTTTTGAGCGTTTCCCAGCGGTGCCGTATCGGAGATATCGATACCTGATCTGGCGCGCTTGACCTCCTAAACGTTCACCGAAATCAATCAGGGTAACAACTCTAATTTGCTGAAAATGTAGGGCGGCCTCGGACAAACTTTCCAAAAAGCGACATTACTTTTATAGATGCGACATCCTGTCCACCCCCCCCTCTTGAAAATTTTTAAGCGAGACGGAGTTCTTATATTTGAGAGCAAGAGAAAAGCTGCGGTGCCTGAGCCTCGCCGCTCTGTCAGGAAAAATCCGCTCTGCTTTTCGCTTTTCTGCTCTGGCCTTTGCTCTTGATGTTGATCTGAAGGTATTCGGTTTTCCAGCCGGATGCGTCAGCCGGCAGGCCGCGGGGGAGGGGGAGATCGGTACTTCGGCGGCAAGGCCGCCGCTTTCGCTTTGACTCCAAAACGAAGCTTCTACAAGCAAAAAAATTTTGAGTCGGGCACAGGGCCTGAAGACGGATCACTCCGTCCAAAATTTGCGAGATGTTAAGCTCGATCCAGTTGATGCCAATGAATGGAGTTCTTGAAATGGCAGGCGTTGTGCCAGAGATTCTTGATGCACTCAATGATGTGTGGGGCGTACCGCCATCCAGCGGTGGTTTTTTTTCTGAGCCGGCGTTCAAGCGGCTAGAAAAGGTATGCAGCGATCAATACGAGCAAGGCAAGCACAGTTTTGGCTTGCCGTTTGCGCTGAGTAACGCATTGAGATCTCTCGGGGCTCCATGCAGTCAGACTTCAGACCGGATAAACGACACAGGCGACATAGCTGAAGCCGCGAGCAAGCTTGATGCGGCTTTTGGGCAGACGAAAGCGCGTCGCATCTACATCTGCCCACTCAATTACGCGGAAGATATCCCATCCTTAGCGTTTGGGGCCGCCAAGCTGGGAAGGTTTAAACCAGCTGAGTTGGAGCTTCTCTTTGACAAGATCAGGCTCGCAAGGCATTACCCAAGTCACGCACTTGATACCGCAAGACTTTGTCAGTTTCACTGGCTGGTGATCGAAGAAACTGTGGCTGTCCCAACCAGTGCAGGGCAACGTGCTTTGCCGGACTTCTCAACGTTCATGGAAAGAGACAGTGGTGCGATCAACCCTCATGAAAGCCGTTTCCCCACTGCGGTGGAGAGGGTGCTTTTCTTCCTCCTGCTAGCACCCTGGGAGGAGTGGTCAACCATGAATGAAGAGAGCTGGCGTGGCTTCGAAATGCCCTGGGTGTACTGCCGAACGGATGATATTTTCGATTCACCTAGCCGACCACCGGATCCTGATAGCCTCGCATGGGAACCTTTCATCTACGACGATGAGGGGGGAGAAGCAGTCGAGATAGAACGTCCCATTGAGTTTCCCCTGACCGCCTCTGCGACTCGCGAGATGTCCCAGTTCTGTGAGGAACGATGGGTAAGCTTCCAACAGGCTCTCGATTCAGAGCTGCTGAAGCCTCCGGTCATGCATTTTTTGGTCAGGGCGTTTCTAGCCGATGGCATTGACGAGTTCATGGCGCACCTGACCTCCATTGAAGCGGCTTTAGGGCTTCAGGGAGATCACAACCCAAACGAGCGAAAGCTGCATCATAAAAACCTTGGGGCAACCAAGCGGGTTGGTACTCGATTGGCCGCCTTGCTGGATGATGCCACCGCTCTGGGCATTTACGCGGACTTGTACCACCTGCGAAGTGCCTTCATACACGGAAGAGGTGGGATTGAGAGGATCCCCACTCAGAAGCGCGTTGAAGCTCGACGTCTGGCTGCTGCCTGTGCAGCGGCGCTTGTGGAACAGGCAACTCGCAGTTCGCAGGACAGGGAGAGCTTTCTTCGAGGGTTGCTGGACAAGGGCGTACAGCTAAGGGGTACGTAGCCAACACGCACATGTGCTCGGAGCTGGGGCTCGGTTGATTTGTCCCGTAGTGAGTTCAAGCTCTTGCACTGTGTTCCTGTCGGGGGAATACACAGGGTAACGATACTCTTCGAGCGCAACGGCGAATTGGTGATTGAGGCTGCCATGAAACCT
This sequence comes from Pseudomonas sp. S60, assembly GCF_016647865.1. NCBI lineage: Bacteria > Pseudomonadati > Pseudomonadota > Gammaproteobacteria > Pseudomonadales > Pseudomonadaceae > Pseudomonas > Pseudomonas sp. S60. The sequence goes on from NZ_JACVVH010000056.1 coordinate 24,460, forward strand.
AGTTCCGGGGGGGGCTATCTCTCCAGCAGATAATGAACACCCTGACGAGCTTCTCGCGCTAATTCGTGCATATCGAAACCCAGCATTACCCCACCGCGTTTCACCAACTTTCCGTTAGCAATGACGTTGGTCACGTCTGCTGGCGTAGCAGATTGAACAACCGAGGCGACAGGATCGATGACGGGAATCATGCCGATATTTCGAGTACTGATCATGATCAGATCCGCTCGCTTACCGACAGTGATGGAACCGGTCTTATCGCCCCATCCCATGATGTCAGCGGCCCCTTGCGTTGCCCAGTGAAGTACATCACGCGCGGTCATTGCCTGCTCGTCACCGGTGCTAGCGACGGCAAGGTTCAAACAGGTTTGCATCAGCATGAACGGGTTCGCATTGCCTCCGAGCACTAGGGTGAGCGTCTGGATCGGGTACGGGAACTCGGTGACGCAAGCGTTCCGTTCGGGTTCGATATTCAGCCATGATCTTCAGCGACGACGCGCCTGGATTTGAGAGGCAGCTTCACCGTCATTTCCTGCGGGAGCAGGTGAACAAGGTCAACCCACGTAAGGCATTCTTCCGCATCGGTTTGCCTGCTATTCGGGCTGAGCTTGAGCAGCTCGGTGCAGAACCGCAGTGGACGATGAGCGCCAAGGCAATCGAGTACAGAGAGACTCAACGCATCGAGCAACAGATCATTGAGAACCCAGCGATTGCTGCGGAGTGGACGCGCCATCAGATCGAGGCAGAGGAAGCCATTGAGCAGGTGGAGGAGGAGGCTTTGGCTTCCACCTAAGTTATCGAGTAATGGCGATTATGCGCGGCTCATTATTGGCACGGGTAGGTTATGCTCGACACGATTGCTTTCGCCCTGGAGAAACTCTGCAATGGTTGCCTTTTCGAGCGCCTACATCCAAATCAACCGCACCTTCCATGAGCTGGCGTTTGACCCTGAGGATGACGACAACACCGCGCTCGGAAGGCGTTCGCTCAATCGTCAGCCGCTGCAATGGCAAGAGCTACTGTCGCATCACCGTGTCGTGATCCTGTCTGAGGCAGGCTCCGGGAAGACTCAGGAAATTCGCCACGTGGCCCGTATGCTTCGAGATGAAGGCAAGCATGCATTCTTCATCAGGTTGGAGCACGTGAGATCGGACATCGAAGACGCTTTCGAAGAGGGTGATTACGCTGAATTTCAAGCCTGGGTAAGCTCTGGAGAGGAGGGGTGGCTACTGCTCGACTCTGTTGACGAATCCCGCTTACGCGATCCCAAAGATTTTGAGATTGCAGTTAAGCGAATTGGTCGCTTGATCGCTCCGGTCGCACAATCAGCACATGTGATCTTGACGGGGCGCAGCACAGCTTGGCGCGCAAAATCCGATTATTTCCTGTGCCATCAGTACTTGCCTTACAAGGCAATCGTTACCGATGTTGAGCAAGATGATCAAGATCTGAACGTTGCCAGCAAACCTAAACACCAGGCGTCTCCATTTCTAATCGTCAGCCTCGAAGACATTCATGGCAAACAAATGGAGGCGTTCTTAGTAGGCAAGGGGGTGAAGGACATCCGCGCGTTTCTGAACGCGGTGGAGCGGGCTGATGCCTCAGATCTGACAACCCGGCCTCAAGATCTCACTGAGCTCATCGAGTACTGGCAAGCCAATCACAAAATAGGCTCGAGGCTGGAATTGATGAAGTCCAGCATTGCACGCCGACTGCTGGAAGCCAATCCGGATCAATCCGCGCTGAAGCCAATCGCTCTGGAAACGCTCAGAGAAGGTGCACAGATTGTTGCTGCCGCTTGCACGCTGGGCCAGGAGTCGGCAATCCGCGTGCCCGATGGGGTTGATAATCGAAGAGGCATCCCCGTTCGAGATGTTCTGCCAAAGTGGGACGATGCTCAATGTGAGATTCTGCTTAGCCGACCAATTTTCGAGCAGGGCATCTACGGGACAGTTCGATTCCACCATCGCTCTGTACGTGAGTTCCTGACGGCAGAATGGCTGGGCCGGCTCATCGTCAGTGACGCGTCGCGCATGCAGATAGAGAAGCTCTTCTTCCGAGCACAGTATGGGATCGAAGTCATCGTGCCCACAATGCGCCCCATTTTGCCCTGGCTTGCAATTCTTGATAGTCGCATCTTGGAGCGAGTCGTTCGACTAGCACCGGAGGTGCTCCTGGAGGGAGGTGACCCTAGCCAGCTGCCACTTGAGGCACGTAGTTTGATTTTGCGTCAGCTCTGTGAGCGAATGAGTGGGCCTACTAACACTTTGTCATTCAATGAATATGCCGCCGCGCAGCGCTTTGCAAACGAGGATTTGACCGGAGACATCAAAGCGCTTCTGGCCGATTACGGTGAAGATGGTGATATAGCGGGCTTTTTGCTCCGCATGATCTGGCAGGGCGAGCTTCGAGGGGCAGCAGCTGAAGCCAAAGCCTTTGCGTTGAATTCTCGAGAAAAGTACACCCGGATCTCAGCCATCCACGCGCTTTCAGTGGTGGGTACAGATGCTGACCGAAAAGAGGTTCGTGATGCTGCTCTCTTGGAGAGCGAGGACATTGACCGGGAATGGATCGCCGCGCTTGTCCAAGACTTACCCGTGGATGATCGCTCGATCGAGTGGCTTGTGGAAGCGGTTAAACGGGCTGCCAAGCCCTCACGATACTCCTCGGATCGGCTTACGAGGGTGCTGCCAGAATATCTCTCTCAAGTTCCGCTTGATCGCCTAAGCATGCTTGCGGCCCGATTCAACGAGCTCCTTGAAGTCCCGCCTGTCAGGGACAAAGTCTACTGTCGCATCTCCAAGCGATACGTCTGGTTACTCGCGCCTGCAGGCCTCATAGCTCACCGTCTAATCGAGGCGCGTGAACCGGGCTCCCTTGATCCTGCGGTTCTGTCCATTCTAAGAAAAATTCCCAGAGCAAGAAATTACGGAGAGGGTAATGTTTCGCCGGTAAACGAGCGCTTGAGGGAGTGCGTCCCGCAATGGACGGAGCTCAACTATCAGCTCTTCTGGCAGGATGTGGCAACGTCAAGAGCTGAAAAAGCTTCTGCTGGAGAGAGGCTAAGCGAGTACTGGCAGGTGGACGAGCACAGCAGTTACTGCAGCTTTGATAACCAGTGTTTCGATGCATTTTGCGCCGACATTACGCGGCGCCCGTTGCTGGATGACAAGCTGATCGCGCTTGGCATGGCTTATCGGTGGCATCAGCAAACGGAAAGCCCGGTAGATTCACTCCAGCAGTTACAGAAACTCAGTCATGGGCAGGTGGAACTGGAGGAAAGACTCCAGGAATATCTTCAGCCTGCCGTTGACTACGCTGCCAAGTGGGAGCAGCAGCAAGCCGAGCAGACACGGAGAGCCGAAAGACGCGCCCTGAAACAGGCAAATCGGGAACGGAAGTGGCAGAAGCATCTCACTGCGAACGTGGCTCTGCTGTCCGAGCCATTGCATCCCGGAGAAGCGACCAACGACCAAGCCTATCTTCTCAGGGTTATGCAGGACGCCAGCACTGATTCTCTCCACTGGGCCGATGGGAATTGGACTGCGCTAATCCCAATGTTTGGAGAAGAGGTGGCGCGTGCCTTTCGAAAGGGGGCGATGGGCTTTTGGCGCGGCTACCGTCCAAAGCTTCGCTCTGAAGGGGCGGCACCGGGCTCCGTGACTACAGAGGTCGTACTTGGGCTTGTGGGTCTCAGTATTGGGGCTACAGAAGAAGCTGATGCGTTGAATCACCTCAGTCCTGCGGATGCAGCATTAGCCGTACGATATGCGCTTCTTGAGCTCAATGGCTTCCCCACTTGGTTCTCAGTGCTGCATGACCTCCACCCTGAAACCGTCACTGAGTTGGTGTTTGGGGAGATAGTGTACGAACTGGAAGCGAAGGCTTCGGACGCGCCAAAAAACGATGTCATCCAGAAGGTGGCCTGGCACACCCCTTGGATGTTCAATCACCTCGCGCCCATGATTCTAGAGCGCCTCAAAAAGCCATTCTCAGATTCTTCGGGCCTTAGTGAACTGTTCGCAATCTTGAAGGAGTCATCACTCGAGGATTCCTCCATTGCGGCGCTAGCGGCTGTGAATGCTGTAGCAGCCAAAGATTTTGATACTGAATCGGCGTGGTACGCACTCTGGGTGGGAACTGATCCAGGCGTTGCAGTCCCAGCGTTGAGTTCACGTCTTGTACAGATCGTTGAGGCCGACAAATCTGCATTTGCAATGCGCTTCCTGGTTGCATTGATGGGCACCTTCCGGGGCGACAAGGGCTCAAGGCAAGCCTTCAAGACCGTTGAGCACCTCAAAGCCCTCTTCTTGCTCATGCATCAACACGTAAAGGTCGAGGAGGACATTGATCGCACGGGTGGGGGTGTTTATTCCCCTGGTCTGAGAGATGACGCACAGCATGCAAGAGATGCGCTGTTCTCTGAAATCCGGGCGATCCCCGGGAAGGAGGCATACCTTGCGCTGATGGAGATCTCTCTCAAACACCCTTCCGAACAACACCGGCCTTGGGCCGAGTCCTGGGCAAAGAGCAAGGCTACAGCCGACGCGGATATTTCGGCATGGACACCCCTTCAGGTCGCCAATTTCGACAAGCAATTGGAGTGCACGCCGACAAATCATCGCGATCTTTGGTACCTCGCTGTTGATCGGCTCGAAAACCTCAAGCGAGATCTTGAGGACGGAGACGCCAGTATTGCTGAGGTTCTGAAACGAGTAGTGCTTGAGACAGAGATGCGAAACTACATCGGCGACTGGTGCCGTCAGCATGCGGGGGCGCGATACATCATTCCACAAGAAGAAGAGCTCGCCGATGCCAAAAGGCCGGATCTTCGCTTCCATGCGGGCGCCGGCATAGGGCCGGTACCGGCGGAGCTGAAGCTTGCCGAAAAATGGACTGGGCCGAAGCTTTTTGAGCGGCTAGATGCACAGTTATGCGGTGACTACCTACGAGATAGGCGATCCAGCCGAGGGATCTTCCTTCTCGTCCATCAAGGCGAGAAAGCAAACTCGAAATGGACATTACCGGACAGTGGGCGAAGGGTAGGCTTTGTGGAGCTTATTGAAGCTCTACAGACCCATTGGTCGGTTTTAGCTAGCCGTTACCCACACGTGGAAGATATCCGAGTCATCGGCATTGATCTCACAAAACGTCGCGGAGATCAGGTAGCTGAGAAGAAGCCCGAGAAACCAGCGCGTGCAAAAAAAGCCTCGACTGGTGCTGGCAAGGCGGTCAAGCAACCGAGGAAGCCCAGATCCTAGGTAAGCCGTCATAGTGTGCCTGCTCGTCAGTCAGCCAATGGTAGGCTACGGCTGCCGCTGCATGGGGGGTCGTGCTGCTCTAGGGCAAAGTCCGCACTCCAAGGCTTCGTGGATTAGATGGAGATTGTCGGCTGAGGTCAGACTGATTTGGGATAATCAATGGAGTACAAGGATGTACTGGCTAGGCCCATTTGAATACGCCTCAAAGCAGGCTCTGCTGGATCGCTTGAAGCACTTCATTAGGACTGCTGATGCCGGGCGAATTACCCATCCCTTGGCCGATCAAAAACTGCGATTGCTACTGGCACTGCACCCAGATGCAGAACGTAAGATTGGCATTGGAGTTGATCATTTTTGCCTTGAGAGAAACACGCTAGCAGGACGAGGTCTGCGTCTAGTCCGCGTCGATGAGAGTGTCGATAGCTTCTCCTACAAGCGCTGTATCACGGGTGTACAGCAGTCGCACCACGGGAAGGTCTGTGAAGCATTGCGCTTCGCAGTAAGGCCACAAATGGACAGCTTCCGCGCTGGTCTTCAGTGGCCCATCTACTGCGCAATCACAGGTGATGAAATAGTCCACCCCAACGATCTGCACGTCGACCATAAGATTCCCTTTTGGCGGCTCTTGGAAGAGTTCTGTAGGGCCTACCAGGTTGACCTGCGCACCCTAGAAGTGATCGGCAATGGGATGTGCCTCGCGCTTACAGACTGTGAGATACAAATGGCCTTTGTGGACTTTCACCTGCACCACGCCCAGCTCCAGCCAACCAGAATGCAAGCTAATGTAAAGAAGGGAGGTAGGCTTCAGCGATGAGCGAGGAACCAGCCATGATGGTACGAGTGCGACAGTCGCTACTCCCCGATGATCCAATGTACAAGCAGGCTGTAGATGCCATGAAGAAATACGACCAAGCCAAAGCTGATGGTCTCTCCGACGCAGAGTTGGAGCGACTTCGCCGTGAGGCCGAGTACGCGTTCCAGGCCGTCACTGACTACCAGCTCGAAATGCTCGGTGGCCCATCACCTATACGCCACTAGCCAGCAAAGGCTGCGGCTGCCGACTTCATACGGTAGGTAGGCGGCTGTCATGTTGTCAGAAATTGCTCTAGCCCAGGATCTGGGACTTCCTCAAGCGCAGCGGCTAGCGCTTCTAGGGCATCGGTCAGACGGGCATCCTCGCGTGCGTCTCCGCTATTGGGAGCAAACTGTTGGCAGTGCCGCAGCAGAGCGTCACGGTCGTTGTGGTTTAGATCCAGCTGGATGTACATGACGATTCCGAAATGGTTGAGCTGCATTCAGTGCCCTGGAGATCAAGGACGCTTTGGCAGAGTATTGTGCGCCGATTGAAAGCCGTGAGGGCAGGTCATTGAAGGTTGAGCAGGAGAGCACTGTCTGGTTGTGCGCCGCCGCGCATTATCGTGAGTATCTCGCAGCGATAGTGAGTGATGCAGTGATCAGCTACCGCCGAGAACCTGGCCTAGACAGTTTGACACGCATTTACAAACAGGATGTGGGAGCCGCGGCATTTGCAGTGCTCGAGCGCGTCTTACCGAACGCTAATGTGCCGCGTACAGATAGCAGTTATATCCACATCCGGCAGCAGCTCCGGTCTCATGTGAGTGGGCACGTGCTGAAACGCCTCGTGGATGATGAGGCCGCGCCTGCTGAGCTTAGGGATGGGCTGTTTGCGATTGATCTTGGGCTTTAATCACAAACGAACCCACGTTGCCTATTCAACGAAGTGCAGCTCAGTTTGAGATGATGGGTAAGCTTGCGTCCGCCGGCGGGCTCGGGCAGCTCTTGTTGCGCAGACGGCGGGCAGCGACGAGATCCCTAACCCCTTGAGCGCATCGTTGGCGTCCAAGTCTGCAATGTCAGCTTTGAGTCTCTGTAATAGGGTATCAATGGGTTCACCGCGCTCTACGCTCAACGTCAGTGTGAACAGTGTGAACAGTGTGAGAGGGCTGAGTCCCAGGGCATCACTGATGACCGTCAGCTTGTCGACCGTTGGACTTGATCGCCCCTGTTCCAGTTTCGACATATACCCCCGACTGCTGGCTTTAGCCATGTGCTTATGCGTCAGCCCGCGGCTTACTCGCATTGCTTTGAGTACAGTGGCGAAACCTGTTTTGAGCGACATGCATGCTCCTGGCCAAATATGGGCAAGAAGGGCTCCCACATACTGGACTGCCCCACAAAAGTTGGACAGTTTCAGCTAGCAGCCTTGAGGCC